>JAIQFT010000003.1 GCA_020073185.1 Terriglobia bacterium | reverse complement strand
TGCGCAATCCAGATGTCCTCTTGCTTCTCCCGCTGCTTGCGCGTCCCCATCGACATGCGCGACATTCTACGAACTATGCCTGTGGATACTTCAGTACTTTCCGCTCACGAATCCAGACTTGCACCACGGGCTGCTAGGTCCGCGACAGGTGGCGCAGTTCTTCGACGGCCCGGACGACGGCGCGCTCGGGGACGTCGGAAACGACTTCGACCCTGCCAACCTCGATGGGCAGGACAAAATGTACGACGCCGTTCATGGTCTTCTTGTCGTGGGCGAGGCGGCGGGCAATGCGTTTGCCGCGGGACTCGACCTTCGGAAGCGAGGCGTAGGCGAGCACGGAGGAGACGATGCGGCGCGCGGTTTCGGAGTCGGTCCGCTGCATCGCGGCGGAGATTTTTGAAGCGGCGACCATGCCCCAGGCGACAGCTTCGCCGTGCAGAAAATGTCGGTAGCCGCTTTCGGCTTCCAGGGCGTGGCCGACCGTGTGTCCGAAGTTGAGGATGCGGCGTAGGCCGGATTCGCGCTCGTCGGCGGCGACGACCTCGGCCTTCACCTGCACACATTCTGCGATCAGCCACTCGAGTGCGCCGGAATCGCGATGCAGGATGCGCTCGCGGTTCTGCTCCATGAAGTTGAAGATGTCGGGACGGCGAATGATGCCGCACTTCATCGCCTCATATAGGCCGGAGCGGTACTCGCGTTCGGCGAGGGTGGAAAGCACGCCGGGATCGATGAGCACGGCGCGCGGCTGGTGGAACGTGCCAAGCAGGTTCTTGCCCTCGGGAAGGTCCACGCCGGTCTTACCGCCGATGGCAGCGTCCACTTGCGCGAGGAAGGTGGTCGGAATTTGCACCACGTCGATGCCGCGCATGTAGATAGAGGCAACGAAGGCGGCCACGTCGCCGACCACGCCGCCGCCGAACGCGATGACGGCGGACTTGCGGTCGGCGTCGCGGCGGATGAGCCTGGTGGCGAGATCGCGCACGGTGTCCAGGGTCTTGGCGCGCTCGCCGTCGGGCATCTCGATCATCGAGTGCGCCAGGCCGGAGCTCTTGAGCGAGGTGCTGAGGATTCGCGCCCACGCCTTCTTCACCGGCGGCACGGTGATGATGAAGTAGCGCGTGCGTTCCGGCAAAGCGGCGCGGAGAAGCTCTCCGGCACGCCTCAGCAGGCCGGTTTCGATGGTCGCTATATACGGATTGGAGGGAAGCTGGACTTCGACTTGCCGCACGGGAGCCATGATAACGCAGAGGCCCGTCGCCGGTAGCTGGTGGCTCGTGGCTGATAGGTGGGCAAGAGGTAGTCGGTAGTTCGCAGTCGGGAAAGTAAGAGAGTAGTTCGCATTGGATGGCGGCGATGCTGACTATCGCGGGGGCGAAGATGTACCATCATGCGTCCATGAAATCCGTGCCGGCAGCAACCGATTTCGTTGTGGTGGGAGCCGGGATCGCCGGGCTGCGTGCGGCCATCGAGTTGGCCTCTGCCGGACGCGTGCTGGTGCTGGCCAAGCGCGAGGTGACGGAGTCGGCAACCCAATACGCGCAAGGCGGGATCGCGGCGGCGCTGAGCGATGAAGACGAGATTGGGTTGCACCTGCAGGACACGCTCAATGCCGGGGACGGCCTGTGCAACCCGGCGGCGGCCAAGGTGCTGGTGGAGGAGGGGCCGGAGCGGATCGAGGAGCTGATCGCGTGGGGCACGGAGTTCGACCGCAACGGGACGAAGCTGGCCTTCACTCGGGAGGGAGCGCACAGCCGAAACCGTATCCTGCATGCCCATGGGGATTCCACCGGGCGCGAGATCGGGCGGGCGCTGTGGCTGAAGGCCGAGGCGCTGAAGAACATCACGCTGCTGGAGTTCGAGTTCGCCACCGAGCTGTGCGTGCACGACGGGCGCGTTGCCGGGTTGGCGGTGATGAATGAGAAGTGTGCGCGGCGGGAGGTGCATGCGTCGGCGGTGCTGCTGGCCACCGGAGGGCTGGGGAAGGTATATCGTGAGACGACTAATCCCGGCGTCGCCACCGGGGACGGCGTCGCCATGGCGCACCGCGCGGGGGCTGAAATCAGCGACATGGAGTTCGTGCAGTTCCATCCCACGGCGCTGTACGTGAAGGGCGCGCCGCGATTCTTGCTGTCGGAGGCGCTGCGCGGCGAGGGCGCGTACCTGCGCAACATGGAGCTGGTGCGCTTCATGCCGAAGTATCACGAGATGGCGGAACTGGCGCCGCGGGACGTGGTGGCGCGGGCCATCGCGCACGAAATGGAATTGGTGAAATCGCCGAATGCGGCGGTGTATCTCGACCTCACGCACCTGAACGCGGCCAAGGTGGAGAGCCGGTTCCCGCGCATTCACAAGACGTGCCTGGATTACAACGTGGACATCACCACCGATCTGGTGCCGGTGCGTCCGGCGGCGCACTACGCCATGGGCGGCGTACGCACCGATCTCGATGGCCGGACCAGCCTGCGCGGGTTGTTCGCGGCGGGCGAGACGGCGTGCACCGGGGTTCACGGAGCCAACCGGCTGGCCAGCAATTCCCTCCTCGAAGGGCTGGTCTTCGGCGCGCGCGCGGCCAAGAAAATGCGCGACGAGTTCCGGGGCGGCGGGCATCTTCACGCGCAGCCGGAGCATGAGGCAGAAAGCCCGCCCAAGCGAACGGTTGCGCCGTCAACAGAGCAAGTGACGGAGCAGATCCAGGATCTGATGTGGCGCGAGGTGGGGATTGTGCGCAGCGGGTCGCAGCTCAAGCATGCCATTCGCGAACTGGAGAAGCTGCGCGAGTGCTGGCTGCAGCCGGCAAACCGGGCGGCCTGCGAGGCGGCGAACATTCACCAGGTGGCGCTGCTGATTGCGCGCGCGGCGCTGGCGCGGGAGGAGAGCCGTGGCGCACACTACCGGACCGATTATCCCCTGCACAATGACGCGAAATTCAAGAAGCATTCGATCGTCAAGGGCGATCAGATTCGGTTTGAATGAAAGCGTCGGTGGCCGATGGCTGCACCTTGCGGAGCTTCGCAGTCGCCCGTAATTTTCCGTTGAGAGGCACGCGCGTGACACTCGCAAAACTTACCCTTCTTGCATTCCTGCTGACATCTCTTGCAGCCGCGCAGCATCTGGCGCCGAAAGCGCCTGGCCCGGATACGGGCAAGACCGCAACGCCCACATACACGCCCGGGCTGGACGTGACGGCCATGGACAACAGCGTGGACCCGTGCGTGGACTTCTATGCCTACGCGTGCGGCGGTTGGCAGAAGATGAACCCGATTCCGGCGGACCAGTCGTCGTGGAGTTTGACGGCGAAGCTGCAGGAGCAGAATCGCGAGCTACTGCGGTCGATTCTGGAGAATGCGGCGGCACCGGATCCGCACCGGGGACCGGCGCAACAGAAGATCGGCGATTTCTACGCCTCGTGCATGGACGAGAAGGCGGTGAACGCGGCGGGCGCCGGCGCGCTGAAGCCTGATCTCGATCGCATTGCGGGCTTGCGCTCGAAGGCTGCGCTGGCCGATTTCCTGGCGCACGCGCATCCTGAGGACATCGGAATTTATTTCGGGCGGGCGGCGCTGTTCGGCTTCGGATCGACTCAGGATGCGAAGAATTCCGCCGAGGTGATCGCGGAGGTGGACCAGGGCGGGCTGGGGCTGCCGGACCGGGATTACTACCTGAAGGATGACTCAAAGTCTCAGGAGCTGCGGGCGAAGTACCTGGCGCACGTGCAGAAGATGCTGGAATTGACGGGCGAGACGACGCAGGTAGCGGCGGCGGATGCGCAGTCGGTCATGCGAATCGAAATCGCGTTGGCAAAGGGCTCCATGACGCGGGTGCAGCGGCGCGATCCGAAGGCCACCTATCACCGCATGTCGCGGCAGCAATTGCAGGCGTTGAGCCCGGCGTTTCCGTGGGACCGCTACCTCGGCAAGTATGGCTTACAAGACGTGCCGTCGCTGAATGTCGCCGCGCCGGATTTTGTGAAAGCCATGGACGCGCTGATCGCCGGCGAGGCGATGCCGGCGCTGCAGGCGTATTTGCGGTGGCACCTGGTTCATGCGCAGGCGCGGTGGCTTGCGACGCCGTTGGTGGAGGAGGACTTCAACTTCTACGGGCGCACGCTGACCGGCGCCCGGCAACTCCAGGCGCGGTGGAAGCGTTGCGTGACCTACACCGATCGCGCGCTTGGGGAGGCGCTTGGACAGGCGTACGTGGAGGTCGCGTTCAGCGCGGAGGCCAAGCAGCGCACGGTCCATATGGTGGAGCAGATCGAGCAGGCGATGTCGCGCGACATCCAGCAGTTGGACCGGATGAGCGAGCCGACCAAGCAGCAGGCGCTGGCCAAGCTGCGCACAGTGGTCAACAAGATCGGATATCCGGACAAGTGGCGCGATTACGCGGCGCTGAAGATCGGGCGCGGCGACGCACTGGGCAACGGCGAGCGCGCGTACGCGTTCGAGTTCATGCGGCAACTGGGAAAGATCGGCAAGCCGGTGGATCGCACGGAGTGGTACATCACCACCCCGACGGTGAACGCGTATTACGACGCGCAGAACAACAGCATCAACTTCCCTGCCGGGATTCTGCAGCCACCGCTGTTCGATCCCAAGATGGACGATGCTCCGAACTACGGCGACACCGGCGGGACCATCGGGCACGAGCTGACGCACGGCTTCGACGACCAGGGCCGTCAGTTCGATGCGCAGGGGAATTTGCGCGATTGGTGGCAGCCGCAGGACGGCAAGGAATTCGAGCGGCGGGCGCAATGCATTGCCGACCAGTACGCGCAGTACACCATCGTGGACGACGTCAAGATCAACAGCAAGCTCACGCTGGGCGAAGACGTGGCCGACGTCGGCGGGCTGATCCTGGCCTACATGGCGTGGCGCGAGCAGACGCGCGGGCGCAAGCTCGAGCCGGTCGAGGGTCTCACGCCGGAGCAGCGGTTTTTCATCGGGTACGGGCAGAGCTGGTGCAGCAATCAGCGGCCGGAAGCGATGCGCATGCGCGCCATGACCGATCCGCACTCGCCGCCGAAGTATCGGACGAATGGCGTGGTCCGCAACATGCCGGAATTCCAGGAGGCCTTCCATTGCAAGACGGGCCAGCCAATGGCGCCGAAGGAGAGGTGCCGGGTTTGGTAGAAGGACCTCATGTCTTTCTTTTTTCTTTGGGCGCGACCAGAAGTGAAGCAACGACGGAGATGAGAAGGACCGCGCCGACCACGATCAGCGCGTACTCGGTGGGGATGGGGTAATAGCTGGAAAGCAGCATCTTCACCCCGATGAAGATGAGGATGCCGGACAGGCCGTAATGGAGGAAGTGGAAGGCCTCCATCATGCCTGCGAGGGCGAAGTACAGGGAGCGCAGGCCGAGGATGGCAAAGACGTTCGAGGTGTAGACGATGAACGGGTCGCGGGTGATGGCAAGCACGGCGGGGATGGAGTCGGCGGCGAACAGCACGTCGGTGGTTTCGACGACGATCAGCACCATGAGCAGCGGCGTGGCGTAGAGTCCCGGCTGGCGCACCGTGAAGCGCCCGCCGACGTAGTCAGGCGTGACCGGCATCCAGCGCCGGAACAGTTTCAGAACTGGGTTGTGTTCGGGGTGAATGTCCTGTTCCTTTTGTCGGAATAGCTGGGTGCCGGTGTAAATGAGGAAGGCGCCGAAGACGTAGATGATCCAGTGAAAACGGCGGATGAGGGTGACGCCGGCGAGAATGAAAACGCCGCGCATCACCAGCGCGCCCACGATCCCCCAGAACAGGACCTTGTGCTGGTAATTCGAGGGGACGCGGAAATAGCGAAAGATCAGGAGAAAGACGAAAAGGTTGTCAACGCTGAGCGATTCCTCGACCAGGTAGCCGGTGACGAATTCGAGCGACGTGGCGCGCCCGCGCCAATAGTAGACGAAGACGGCAAAGGCGGCCGCCAACGCCACCCACATGATGCTGAAGCCCAGCGCCTCGCGAAACTTGATGGCATGCGGCTTGCGGTGAAAGACCGCCAGGTCCAGCACCAGCATCAGAACCACGAAAACGTTGAAGAGAATCCAGAAGATCAGTTCGTTCATTGCGAGTACCGAGTACTTGGTACCGAACAACTGCGGCTGAAATCCTAACAAACCGCGGATGAGAACCAGGGGAAGTCAGAAGTCAGAGGTAACGCTCGGCGACGCGCTTGCCCTCACTTCTTATTTCTGACTTCTAACTTCCGACTCTCTCAGCCCTGGCTCAACAGGTGAATGCATCGCAGCACCACGCTGCCGACGATTTCCAGGCTCTCGGAGCTGAGTTTGTCGAGCGTGTCCTGGGGCGCGTGCCAGTAGGAATTGTTGGGGCCGTAGTCGAAGTCAATGAGATCGGCGACCGGCACTCCGGCGCGAGCGAACGGCAGGTGGTCGTCTTCGACTTCATTGGTGCGGGCGAAGAAATGCGACTGGTAGCCGAGGTCGGTCGCGGCCTTGTACACCACATCTTCCAGCCAGGGCATTGAGTTGGATTCGCGCTCGATGTTCAGGTCGGCGTCGCCGATCATGTCGAGCAGCAGGAAGGTCTGGATTTTTTTCAGCGTGCCGTCCTTCGCCCATTTTTTGGCCAGGTGTCTGCTGCCGTAGAGAGAATCTGTCGGCGACCACTGCTTGATGGCTTCCTCGCCGTCGAACCACACCAGCCAGACGCTGTAGCCCTCGAGTTTCTTGTTGCGCAGTTGGCGCGCGAGTTCCAGAAGCAGCCCAGTGGAAGAGCCGCCGTCGTTGGCGCCGACGAAATCCTTGCGGCCGTAGAGCGTGTCGTAGTGGCCGCTGACCACAATGATGCCGTCCTTACTGCCCGGAAATTTGGCGACGAAGTTGGTCATGCGCAGGCTGCCAGCGGGCGTGGCGGCTGTGAATGAGTCTTCCTGGAGATTGTCGTCCTTCAGTTCCTTGCGCAAGTACGCCTGGGTTTCCGCGTGACCAGGGCTGCCGACCCATCGCGGGCCGAAGGCGACAACCGCGCGCGTGTACTGCAGCGCGCGCTGGCCGTCGACGTGCGGGAACGAGACGGTTTGGCTCATGGGCGGGGCTGGTATCTGCGCGGGCTCGGCGGCCGCGGCACGGGGGCTGTCGCGATTGCAGGACGTGAAGGCCAGCGCGATGAAGAACGCGAATGCGGCGGTGCTCAAGCGCGGGTACAGGGTGATCATGCGACGTGCCGCGCATCAGGATAACAGGTTGAGCGCGTGGACATCCTACCCTGTCTCGCCAAAGCCGGGCGAGACAAGGGTGGGGCAACCATTCCGCAGAGTGGATCACTATGCCACGCCGCGAAATCCAGTAGAATCGAAAATCCTATGGCGACCCTGGTTTCCCAGGCAGCACCGGCCATGAGCTGGCAGGCGGCTGCCCGCATGATCGATCACACGCTGCTGAAGCCGGAAGCCTCGCGCGAGCAGATCGAGAAGCTCTGCCGCGAGGCGGCACGTTTCGACTTCGCCTCGGTGTGCGTGAACGCCTACTGGATCCCGCTGTGCGCCGCGATCCTGCGGCCCACGCCGGTGAAGGTGTGCACGGTCGTCGGCTTCCCGCTGGGCGCGACGCTGACTAGCGCGAAGCGCTGCGAGACCGTGGAAGCGCTGCGCCTCGGAGCCGACGAGATTGACATGGTGATGAACATCGGTGCCATGAAGTCGGGCGACCACGCGCGGGTGGAGAGCGACATTCGCGCCCTCGCCGAGGTAACACACGACGCCGGCGGGCTACTGAAGGTCATTTTCGAAAACGTGCTGCTGACACGCGAGGAAAAGATTGCTGCATGCGAGCTCAGCCTGGCCGCACACGCGGATTTCGTGAAGACCTCGACGGGCTTCTCCTCGGGCGGCGCCACGGTGGAGGATGTCGCGCTGATGCGCGCCCACGTCGGCAATCTGGCGGGAGTGAAGGCGGCGGGAGGAATTCGCACCGCCGACCACTTGCAGGCGATGGTCGCGGCAGGCGCGGATCGCATTGGCGCAAGCGCCTCGGTGGCGATTTGCCGGAAACTCGGAGCGCCGTATTAGGAATGCGTTTTCGGTTCTCGGTTAATCGGTTGTTGGTTTTCGGTGACCTGTGGCCGTATCGGGAATTTCCATCCACTGTAGAAAGCGTGCTGCTGGCTGAAATGCAGCGGCTGAAGCCCGTATCCGGCTGATATCATCCAAATCGGCAGTGTCCCGCGTCATGACAACATCCGCAACCCAGCTCGCGCCCGTGCACGTCGATTCCCTGCTGCTGGAGGTCGCTGACGTGGTCAACACCACGCTCGACCTGAACACCATCCTGCGGCGGGTGGCCGAACTGGTGCGCCGGGTTATCGCCTACGAGCATTTCGCCATCCTGTTGCTGAACGAAAGAACGCAGGAGCTGCGCATCCGGTTTTCCATCGGGCATCCGCCGGAGGCCGTCGAGCGCTGCCGCATCAAGGTGGGTGAAGGCGTGACCGGGATGGCAGCGCAGCGGCGCGAGCCGGTGCTGGTGAACGACGTACTGAAGTCGCCGGAGTACATCGAGGCTCTTCCGCAGGTGCGCTCGGAATTGGCAGTGCCGCTGATCATCAAGAACCGCGTGATCGGCGTGATTGACATCGAAGCGCCGCAGCCGGGGTACTTCACCGAAGATCACGAGCGGCTGCTGTCGCTGATTGCCTCGCGCATCGCCATCGGCATCGAAAACGCGCGGCTGTACACGCGCACCTCGCGCCAGGCCAAGACGCTGCTGGTGCTGAACGAAATCAGCCGCGACCTGACCTCCATTCTGAATCTCGACCAGTTGCTGCAGCGCATCGGCGAGGCGGTCACGCGGCTGATTGACTATCAGATGTTCAGCGTGCTGTTGGTAGATGCGACCGGCTCCAAGCTCGAGCACCGCTTCTCGCTGCGCTTCAACGAGACGGTGCAGATCAAGCAGAACATTCCCATCGGCCGAGGCCTGGTGGGCTATTCCGCGTTGCACAAGGAGCCGGTGCTGGTGCCGGACGTCAGCAAGGACCCGCGCTACATCAACAGCAACCCGGAAACACGCTCGGAGCTGTGCGTTCCCTTGATCTACAAGGATCGGGTGATCGGCGTGCTCGACATCGAGCACACCCGCCGCGGCTACTTCACCGACGACCACGTGCGCACCATGACCACGCTGGCGGCGCAGGTGGCGATTGCCATCGAGAACGCGCGGCTGTACGAGCGCGTCACGCGGCAGGAGCGCCGCCTGCAGAAGGACCTCGCCCTCGCGCACGAACTCCAGTTCAGGCTGCTGCCGCACTGCTGTCCGGTGATCGGGAACGCGGAGCTCTCGGCCAAGTTCGTACCGGCGCGCGAAATTGGCGGCGACCTGTACGATTTCCTTCGCTACGAGCCGCGCCCGCAGGACGGTTCGCGTGACAGCGGGGAGCGCAAGCCGGACCTGGGCATCGCCATCGGCGACGTGAGCGGTAAAGGCGCGCCGGCGGCCTTGTACGCGGCCCTGGCCAGCGGAATCCTACGATCTCATGCGGGCTCGCGCCCGGGTGCGGCGGAGATGTTAGCGTTGCTGAATGAGTCGCTGGTTTCGCGGCGCATCGAGGCACAATACATTTCGGTGGCCTATGCCGTTTGGGACGATAAGCAGCGTCTGCTGCGCGTCGCTAACTCCGGCCTGCCGCTGCCCCTGTACTGTCATGACGGACGGATCGAGTGCGTGGAGGCCACCGGCTTGCCGCTCGGGCAGTTCGAGGACGCGGCCTACGATGAGGTGACCTACCGCGCGCAGCCGGGCGACCTGTTCGTTTTCCTCAGCGACGGCGTGCTCGATGCGCAGAACCGCGACGGCGAGATGTTCGGACCCGCCCGCCTGAGAACGGTGGTAAAGGCGAACTGCCATGGCAGCGCCAACGACGTGGTCACGAGTATCTTTGCCGCGGTGGCGGAATTCACCGCGGGCGAGAATGCCTACGACGATCAAACCGTGGTGGTGCTGAAGGTCCTGGGGAACTCCGGCAAACACAAATGAGCAAGAACGACGCGCCTGCGGGGCGTCCACCTGCATTCGTGTATCGCCACGACGTGCTGCACTGCGAGCGCGCGCCGCTGGCCGCACTGGCGGCCAAACACGGCACGCCGCTGTACGTCTATTCCGCTGCCACCATCCGCGAGCGCTACCGCACCTTCGACCGGGCGTTTCGCGGCGTTTCGCACACCGTCTGTTATTCGGTCAAAGCCAATTCCAATCTCGCGCTGCTGAAAATGCTTGCCAGGCTGGGCTGCGGGTTCGACGTGGTGTCGGGCGGCGAACTGCAGCGCGTGCTGCGCGCCGCAAGGCCAGCGGCCAAGCGCGTGGTGTTCTCCGGGGTCGGAAAAACGGTGGAGGAAATGGATGCCGGCCTTGGCGCCGGCATCCTGATGTTCAACGTCGAGAGCGAGAGCGAGATGACGGCGCTGGCGGCACGCGCGGCGCGGCTGAAGACATCCGCGCGGGTGGCGTTTCGCGTTAATCCCGACGTTCCCGCCGAGACGCATCCGTACATCGCCACCGGGCTGCACACCGCGCTCCGCCTCTACGAAAAGGCGGCGGACGCGAAGTGGCTGGAGGTGGCGGGCGTCAGCGTGCACATCGGGTCGCAAATTACCAGCGTGGAACCGTTCGGCGCGGCCATGGAGCGCGTCGCGGAACTGGTGCGCGCGCTCCAGAGCTACGGACACAGCATCCGCTACGTCGATGCGGGAGGCGGGCTCGGCATCCGCTACGACGCCCAGGAACTTCCCGAATTTGCCCAGCATGTGAAAGATTTCGCCAAGGCAGTTACGCGTCCGCTGCGCGGGCTGGGAGTGCATCTGCTGCTGGAGCCGGGGCGTTCGATTGTCGGGCCGGCGGGCGCGCTCCTGGTGCGCGTGCTTTACCGCAAATCGAACAACGGCAAATCGTTTCTGGTAGTGGACGGCGCCATGAACGACCTGATCCGCCCGGCGCTGTACGGCGCGCACCATGAAATCGTTCCGGTTGTGCGACCGCATGTCGAAGAGCGCGACATCGTGGACGTTGTGGGCCCGATCTGCGAAACCGGCGATTTTTTCGCGCGCGACCGCGCCCTGCCGCCGGTCGAGGAAGGAGGGCTGCTCGCCATCCTCGATACTGGCGCGTACGGGATGTCCATCACGTCGAATTACAACACGCGCCCGCGCGCCGCGGAAGTATTGGTGGAGGACAAGCGGGCGCGCGTGATCCGGAAGCGAGAAACACTCGAGGATATGTTGAGAGGGGAAGTGCGGTAGGTTGTCGGTTGTCAGTTTTCTATCAGTACGTCCTGTGGCACACGCGCCGTCGCGTGTGCGTTTTTGTTTGCGGTGTCATCCCGAGCGAGCGCGACCGAGCTGATGCGAAGGAGCGCGAGTCGCTGGACCCTGAGTTTATCCGAAGCCGTCCGCACACGCGTTTGCCGTACCACGCTCATTCCTTATTCCACACGACTCTTCCGCCGACAATCGTAGTAACCACCTTCACGTCAGGAATGTTCTTCGGGTTAATGGAAAGCAAGTCGTCGCTGAGAATTACGATATCCGCCAGCTTGCCGGGTGTGAGCGAGCCTTTCTCGTTTTCCTGGAATTCCGCGTACGCCGAACCCATGGTGTAGGCCTCGATGGCCTCGGCGAGCGTGATTTTCTGCTCCAGCACCCAGCCATCGGGATTTTCTCCGTCGAGCGTGGCGCGCGTCACCGCGGCATACAGCGTGAGCATGGGGTTGAGCGGCGCGACCGTCCAGTCGGTGCCCAGCGCCAGCCGGACCCCGTGATCGAGAAAGCTGCGGAAGGCATAGGTGGTCTTGATGCGCTCCGGGCCAATGCGTTTTTCGGCCCAGCGCCCGTCGTCAATCGCGTGGTAGGGCTGTACCGAGGCGATGACTCTCAGCTTGGCGAAGCGGACGAAGTCCTTCGCCGCCGTGTGCTGCGCGTGCTCAATGCGGAAGCGGCGATCGGCCTCGCCGTGCGCGCGCTCCACTTCGCCAAACAGGTCCAGCACTTGGGAAATGGCGGCGTCCCCGATGGCGTGCACGCAGAGTTGCAGTCCGGCCTCATCGGATTTCATTAGCCATTTACGCATCTTGGAGAGTGGCTGCATTTCGTCGGTCAGCAGGCCGCGGTTTTTCGGATCGTCGGCGAACGGCTGGAAAAAGTAGGCGGTGCTGGAGCCAAGAGACCCGTCGGCAAACGCCTTCACCGCTCCGATGCGCAGGTGCGATGACCCGAATGCGTGCCGCGCGCCAAGCTTCGCCAGGTCCTGCCAGCGAGCGATAATCGGCGCGACTGAGATGCGCGCCGTCAGCTCACCCTTTTCTGCCAGTTCCTTATAGATGCCGACGTTCACGCCGAGGTCCTCGCCCCAGACCGCCATTTCCTGCACGCTGGTGACGCCGAGCACGGCCGCGTAGGCGAGCGCGCGCTTGCTAGCACGCACCAGGCGCTCATGCGAAAACGGCGGGACCTTCTTCGCGACCAGCTCGGTAGCCGCGTCCTTAAGAATGCCGGTGGGGTTGCCCTGCGCGTCGCGAACGATCACGCCGCCCGCTGGATCGGGCGTTTGCGCGGTAACGCCGGCCAGCTTGAGCGCGAAGGAGTTGGCCAGCGCTTCGTGGCCGTCGTAGCGGCTGACGAACACCGGCGTGCCGGCCGTGACCGGGTCAATCAGTTCTTTTGTCGGGAGCTGCGGCGGGTTCCACTTCTGCTCATCCCAGTCGCCACCCAGTATCCATTCGCCTTTGCCGGCGTAGGTGGCACGTTCGGCAATGCGCCGGGCGAATTCCTGCGGCGAGTCGGCGTCCTTGAGTTGCACGTTGTCCAGTTGCAAGCCGCCAGCGAGGAAGTGGACGTGAGCGTCGTTGAAACCGGGCAGGACCAGATGCCCGCGGGCGTCAATCACCTTTGTGGCGGGCCCGCGCCACTGGTCCAGGTCGGCGGCGGAACCGACCGCCACAATGCGTTCTCCGATAACCGCCAGGGCTTCGGCGCGCGGGTGCGTCTTGCCCACCGTGTACAGCTTGCCGTTGGTGATGATGAGGTCGGCGGCGGGACGAGTCTGGGCGAACATCAGCGCTGGAATGAACATTGCCGCCACCCGGATCAAGGTTTTCATAGCAGCAAAAAACTAACGCATGCCCAGTTTCAGCTTGGTTCGCAGCACGTCGAAAAACGTCTTGCGCATGCGCAGCAGCGTGGTGTGGTACTCGGATTTGCGGCAGACGATGCGGTCGCCGTCGTTGAGCGGCACGCCCACCTGGCCGTCAATGCTGAGGTACGCCTCTTCGCGTGCGCTCTTGACCACGATCTCGATCTCCACTGTGTCCTTCACCACCAGCGGGCGGTGGGTAAGGGCATGAGGGCAGACGGGCACGATCACCATGGCGGCCACCGAGGGCATCAGGATGGGGCCGCCCGCCGCCAGCGCGTACGCGGTGGAGCCCGTGGGCGTGGAGACAATCACGCCGTCCGCCTTGTAACTGGCGACGAACACGGTGTCCAGGTAGAGATCAAAGTTGACCGGCCGCGCGATGGCGCTCTTGTTGACCACCGCATCGTTGAGGCAGACGTAGCTGGCGACCACCTTGCTGTCGCGCAGCAGGTCGGTGCTGAGCATGTTGCGCTTTTCGAAGGCGCAACGGTGCTGGTCCACCGCTTCGACGGTTTCCCAGAGCTCGTTCAGCGGAACTTCGGTCAGGAATCCGAGGGAGCCGAGATTGACGCCAAGGATGGGAATATCGGCCGACGCAACCGCGCGTGCGGCTGCCAGCAGGGTGCCGTCGCCGCCGAGCACCAGAACGAAGTCGGGTTTCTTCTCCGCTAGTTCGCAGCGGTCCACCGATTCATATCCCGGCACATAGGCTGCGGTCTCGTGGTCCTGCCAGACGCGCTCGTAGCCGTGCTCCTGGAACCATTGCAAGACTCTGGGGACCAGGTGCTGCAGCTCCGGCTTCTCCGGCTTGGAAACGATGGCGGCGGATTTCATGCGCAATGCGGGATTGTACAGGGAAACGGGTCACTCAGGACCGCCGCGACGCGCGTAGAGCAGGAATTCACGGTTGCCCTCGGCGCCGAGTATGGGAGAGTCGATCGCGTCCGCCTTGCCCCAACCCAGTTCTGAGAGGGCCGTCCGGACCTTATCCACTGCCGCCTGTTGCACTGCCGGGTCGCGCACGATGCCGCCCTTCCCGACCCGTTCCCTTCCGGCCTCGAATTGAGGCTTCACCAGGACGACAATGGATTCCAGCTTCGCTCCCGCCGCCTGCATGACCGCCGGGAGAACTAGCGTGGCGGAGATGAACGACACATCCACGGCAACCAACTCTGCCGCTTCGCCCACAGCTTCGCGGCGGAGGTAGCGCGCGTTGGTCTTTTCCAAGAGGCGGACCCGGGGATCGTTGCGCAAGCGGAGATCGATCTGCCCGTATCCGGTGTCTACGGCGATGACGCGTGAGGCGCCATGCTGCAGCAGGCAATCGGTGAACCCGCCGGTAGAGGCGCCAATGTCCATGCACACACGCCCGTTGACATCCAGCCTCCAGTGTTGCAGCGCGTGCTCCAGCTTCAACCCGCCGCGGCTCACGTAGCGCAAGTCTTCCCCGAGCAAACGGATGGAGGCGTTTCCCTGAACCATCGCTCCTGATTTCTCCACCTTCTGTTGGTTGACCAGCACCTTGCCGGCAAGAATCATCGCCTGGGCGCGTTCGCGGGACTGCGCCAGGCCGCGTTCCACCAGCAGCTTGTCGATGCGGGTCTTCACCGCGCCAGCGTAGCACGCGCGCGACAGCTATCGGCAATTGGCGATGAGCTGGTCACGGCTAGCGGGGCACTGCCCTCTGGCGACCTGCGGAAATATTCAAAAACTTTCTTTTGCATCGCCCACCGCGCTGTGCATTTTGCTGAACGCGGCGTCTTTATTTGAGCCTGCGGGTCTAACGCTGCCGTTTTGAACACGATTTTCACATATCGTGTTGAAATCTACCGGCGGCGTTTGGCACTGGACAACAAAGATTACTTGAACCAGGTGTATCCCACCCGGAACTGCACGGTCGCATTGATCCCGGGATTGTGCGCCAGACTCGCGTTGGAGATGTGGGTCATGTGCACCGACAGGTCCACTGCCTGCCGATTGCGGCGCAGCAAGTACAATCCAAACGCGCCGCCCGGCATGAAGTTCACCCGCGACGTGTCGCCCGGCGGAATTTCCGTCGAGCTGAACACCAGCCCGCCCTCGGCCGCAAAGTACGGCGCCACCCGGCTGCCGCCGGTCCAGTTGTACTTCAGCACGACCGGGTTCGCGGCGAAGCTGTAGATCCACTGCTGCGGTCCGGAGGTGTAGAACGCCGACTGCCGCACTTCGTACACCGGCATGATGTCCGCCGCCCACTCGAAGGTTCCGCGCAGGCGGCCGCTGCCCAGCTCGCCGGTCAGTACGCGCCCGAAGCGCAGCCCGGTGTTGATGAACTTGAACTCCGAGGCGTGTCCCAACCCGGTGCCCCCGCCGAACCACGGGCCGATCTCCCATACCGGCTGGCGCAAGGGATTGTCCTGCGCCCAGGCCCCCGCGCACAGCAGCAGCACTACTACCACCACAATCAGTCTCTTCATGTGCTCTTTCCTGAAGTGTGGGAAATGTAGCAGGGTCGCATGGCCGCTGTCGATCATCTACGTCAACACGCCAGACTTCCTGATTTGCTCCCCCCCAAGCAAAAGGGCCGCTCATCGCAGCCCTTCTTGAAACTAGAAACCGGAAACTCGAAACTGAACTTAACTCGCCACTGCCTCCAACTGCTTGATGTCGACGTCAAAGTTCGACCACACGTGCTGCACGTCGTCGTGCTCTTCCAGCGCTTCCACCAACCGGATCATGGTAGTGGCCTGCTGCCCTTCGAGCTTGATGTAGTTCTGCGGGACCATGCCGACCTCCGACGAGGTCGGCGTGATCTTGGCCCTCTTCAGGGCTTCCACCACCGCTTCGAATGCATGCGGATCGGTGATGATTTCCCAGCTCTCGCCGTCGTCTTTCAAGTCCTCGCCGCCGGCCTCGAGCACGATGTTCATCAGGTCGTCTTCCTTGGCCGCCGGCTTGGGCACCACAATGTCGCCCTTCTTGTGGAACATCCAGGCCACCGAGCCCGCTTCGCCAAGGTTGCCGCCATGCTTGCCGAAGGCATGTCGGATCTCGCTGACCGTGCGGTTGCGGTTATCCGTGGAAAGGTCCAGCAGGACGGCGACGCCGCCCGGCCCGTAGCCTTCCAGGTTGAATTCTTCGTAGCTGGCGCCGGGCAGTTCGCCGGTGCCGCGCTGCACGGCTCGCTTGATGTTGTCCTGCGGCATGTTTTCGGCCTTGGCGTCCAGGATGGCCTTGCGCAGCCGCGGGTTTTTGTCCGGATCGCCGCCGGATTTCGCTGCCATGGAAATTTCGCGGATCAGGCGGGTGAAAATCTTGCCCCGCTTGGCGTCCAGCGCACCCTTCTTGTGCTTAATGGTGGCCCATTTTGAATGGCCAGACATGAGAGACCTCGATTGGAAAGAAGTGGGCACAATCATGCCCCGGCGTGCTATGGCGCCCAAAAAACCTTGAAGCAATCGCAGATTATAGCACGCGGAGACGCTGGACTTCCCTACCCGCTCGCCGTGCATATTGCCTGTGGGCTTTATTGGGTCAGCCGATCTTCTCTTCGAACTCGATGGTGTTCAGGCTGACCCGCGAGGCGCTTCGTAGCTGCTCGATCACCTCGTCGGGGGTGATGTTGCTGAGCCGGCAATGCCGCAGATAGCGGCGAAGGTCCTCGACCGAATCCATTTCCAGGGAGGCCGGGGACATGCTCGGGTTGCGCCAATACTGGACCCAGTACGCGGGACTTTTATGGTTTGCTTTGGAGATCACCAACTGGCCGAGCCATACTGTCATCGTCTATCCCCACTCTGTGACGCGAAGGTAGATTGTATCTCCAATATTCCGGCGGTCCCAGTTACAATTCTTGGTGCGGCCCGCTGTTCTTCCGCAGGTGCGCGCGGTATGCATATACCACCGCCAACAGTGGCGGCGCCAGCAGCACGCCCCAAAAGCTGAAGATCATTCCCAAAACAATCGGCGCCAGGATGGATGCCCAGATCGGCACCTTCGCCGTTCGTTTCATCAAGTACGGCTGCAGCACCAGCCCGTCGGTCACGGCAACTACGGCGTAAAGAATGAACACGTAGATCAGCCGCATGAAGCCGCCGCTGATCACCGCCGCCACCGCCGGCCCGCACAGCGCCATCACCGGCCCGAGATGCGGGAAGAACTGGAACAAAGCCGCCAGCACCGCCCACAACGGCGCCCACGGCACCCGTATGATCAGCAACCCAACCAGCCACAGGCAGGCCACTGCGACTGAGTCCTGAAGCTGGGCGATAATCCATCGCTGCAGCGCCGTGCCGGTCACGCTGGCATGTTCGCGAAAGTCCATCTGGCGGATTGGATGCTCCACCTAATGCGGCAGAATGCGGCAGATCCCTGGCGATTACCTCTGACTTCTTACTTCTTCCTTCCTCAATACACGGTGCGCTTCTGCACGCTGCGTTTCGCGGCCCACGAGAAGCGCGGCTCGATCGCCGTGCCGGTGCCTAACACCTGCCCGGCGACATACTCCCCCAGCGCCGGCCCATGCTTGAACCCGTGGCCCGACCCGCCGCCCAACAGCCACACGTTCTCCATCTCCGGATGCCGATCCGCCAGGAAATCGCCGTTCGAGGTGTTTTCGTACTGGCACACGCGCGTCTCCACGATGGGCGCGGCGCGCAACTCCGGGAAGCGGCGCGCCACGTAGCTGCGCATCCACTCAGCAGATTCTTGCGAAACGATCCGCGATTGCGAATCCGGATCCACGCGCTCACCGTGTCGATCGATCGCGATCTTGAATCCGCGGTTCTCCAGGTCCGGCACGCCGTACACGCCGTCCGCCACAAAAATCCATCCCGGCATTGCCGGCATGGCAAACTGCGCATTGCCAGGGGGTACGCCAAAAAAGAAGACTTCCTGACGGGTAGGAAAAATCCTTTCCCCCAACAGGTCGGGAAATATCTTCCCGAGCCACGGCCCGCAGGCAAAAACGTATTGCCCGGCGGTGATGCGCTCCCCGTCGCCGGTTTCAAGGCTTGCCAGTTTGCCCTGGCCCGCCGGAGTCTTCACCGATGCCTGTAGGTAGGTCACTCCCTTGGCCACGGCCGCGTCAACCACCACCTGCACCGTGCGACGCGCCATCAGCGCGCCCGCCTGCGGCTCCAGCAGCCCCCAGTCCACGCCGTCAAAGTTGAACTGCGGATAACGGCGCTGCATCTGCGCGCGGTCGAAATGTTCTGCCGCAGCGCCGAGCTTTGCCAGGGTTGCCGCGGTCTGCTTTGCGTATTCATCTTCTTCGCGCGCCAGCCACAACACCCCGCAGTTGTGAAACAGGCCGACATGAGTAGCAGCGAAAAATTCCTTCCACAGCGTGAGCGAGCGCATGGCCCAGCGCGCGTAAAGCTCGTCGGGGCCATAACCGGCGCGGATGATACGCGATTCGCCGCCCGAGCTGGCGCGTGCGCTGCCCGGCCCATACTCGTCGAGCAGGACGACGCGTCTGCCACCCTGGACTAGCCGCAGCGCAGTCCATGATCCAAATACTCCCGCCCCGACTACCGCCACGTCGTACGTTCTGGGGTTGGTTTTCACCCGTCGTTCGCCCGCTCCCCTCGTCGCTGCCCACAGTACGGCATTCGACCGAACGGCGCCATGGTAAACGATCGTGGCCAATATCAGGCATCTCCTCGCCTCCACAACAAATGCGCTTTGTATCGCCGGCCGATTGGGCCGCGGAGGTGACGATTCTTTGAACTGGGATGGGGGGCGTATCGTATTAGACATCAGGAGAATTGCCATGAAACTGAGATTCTTGCTTGTCGCGCTCGTCCTCTTGCTGGCCGGCACAACCGCGCTGGCGCAGAACCCGCCCCGGCCGCCTTCGCCGGACGTGCCCTTCATGGGCGGCTGGCACCCTCCGGCGGCGCTGATGAGCGACTGGTGGAACAATCCCGATGTCGCCAACGAACTCCGGCTCACCGAGACCCAGAAGAAGCAACTGGAGCAGGTCAGCACCAACCTCAAGCTGACCGTGATCGACGCCGGCGCCAGCGGGCTGAAGTCCTACGTGCGCCTGCAGTCGCTTCTCGATGCCGACCAGCTCGACAAGGCTGCTTACAACCAGGAATTGGACGCCGCCTCGGCTGCCGCCGGCAGACTGATCAAGGATTTTGGGCAGATGGCGCTCTCTGTCCGCTCCACGCTTACCGCCGACCAATGGCACAAGCTGGAGTCGATGAAAGCGGCCGGCCGCATGCGCCCGCGTGCGCATATGGAGATGCATGAAGGGATGCGCGAAGGCATGCACCCACCCAAGCCGTCGGAGCCCCGCACGCCGCCGCAGTAGGGCCGCTGCATCGCAGGGCAGCGCCCAGAATCGACGTCAGTCGGCGGGTGTGGCGGGGACTAAAGCGACAGCACGGGCGGCGCTGTTCGCCAGCTCGTCGCACCTGAGATTGTCTGCATCATTAGCATGTCCCTTGACCCAAAGCCATTCGATCGAGTGGGGCTGTCGAATGGCATCTAGCGTCTCCCACAGGTCGCGATTCTTCACTGGCTGGCGCCCGCTACCCTTTACCTTGTGGGTCCACCCATTCGATTTCCATGAGTGAATCCAGCTCGTAATTCCGTCCTTGAGATACTGTGAGTCGGTTCGAACCATTACTTGGCAAGGCTCTTTTAGAGCTTTCAATCCTTGAATAACGGCCATAAGCTCCATGCGATTATTCGTCGTCTGCGGTTCGGAGCCGTACAATTCGCGCACGTGACCCTTATATCGTAGAATGCACGCCCATCCCCCAGGTCCCGGGTTACCGATGCACGCTCCGTCGGTCGTCAGAATTATGCTCTTCATAATAAGAACATTAAGTTCGACGAAAAGTCCATACAAGCAGGAATACAGTTCCGCTGCATTACTGGTGAGATTTTTAACGTTTATCAGACCGGTAAAGTTGTTCTCCAAGGAAAACGGACCGATCTGACGGCCGAGATCATGGGGACGCCAGCGACTCAGCCAACCGAGCAAGCCCCTCCTGCCAAACCCCAGGTGTTTGTCGTTTACGGTCACGACTTAACCGCGCGGAATGAATTGGAATTGATGCTGCACCGTATGAATGTAAATCCGATTGTGCTCGGGAATTTACCCGCTGCCGGTGACACGATTATCGAGAAGCTCGAAGGATTCATCGGAGGGCACGGCTGTGCGGCGTACGCGTGCGTTCTGCTCACCCCTGACGATGAAGGTCATAAAGCTGGGGCTCCGGACCAAAAGCGGTACCGCGCGCGCCAGAATGTGGTATTGGAGTTAGGAATGGTGCTCACGAGACTCGGGCGCAAGCGGGTTGCTATTCTCCTGAAGGAAACCGTCGAGCAGCCGAGCGATATTGCCGGGCTTATCTACATTCCCTTCAAGGAACATGTCGAAGAGGTGCAGACCAGGCTTTTTCAGGAATTGAATGCCGCTGGTCTCAACCCAAAGATGCCATAATGGGTCAATGAAAGTCGGCGTCATCCAGTTCCCCGGCTCCAACTGCGACCAGGACCCCTACTGGGTTTTCGGACAGGTCGCCAACCAACCGGTCACCTATCTTTGGCACGAGTCGCGGGACCTTGAGAACTGCGACTTGGTGATAGTCCCCGGCGGCTTCGCCTACGGCGACTACCTGCGCACCGGCGCCATTGCGCGCTTTTCCCCCGTCATGGAGGCGGTCGGCAAATTTGCCGCCCATGGCGGACTAGTGCTGGGCATCTGCAACGGCTTCCAGATCCTGTGCGAGTCGCACCTGCTTCCCGGCGCGCTGCTGCGCAATGCCGGGTTGAAATACATCTGCAAGCCGGTGCACGTGCGCATCGAGAACGCCGACACGCCGTTCACCAGCGCCTGCCGGCAGGGCGAGGTGCTGCAGATCCCTATCGGCCACATGGACGGCAATTACTTCTGCGACCAGGCGACGCTGGACGAGCTGCGGCGCCAGCAACGTATCGTGTTACGATATTGTTCCCTGGCGGGCGTAATCACCGAGGCCGCCAACCCCAACGGCTCCCTCGATCACATCGCCGGCATCTGCAATCCCGGCCGCAACGTCCTTGGCATGATGCCCCACCCCGAGCGCGCCAGCGAGGCCATCATGGGCGGCACCGACGGCCTCAAGATTCTCGACTCCCTCGTCCGCGCCCTCGCCGGCACGCAGGAGCTAGGGGTTGGTAGCTAGCGAACCGAGGATTGCAAGTCGGCTCCCAACTGCGGCTCCCGCTTACCAAAAGCTATCTCATAAATGGCTTTGGGAAGGGCACGGGTTCAGCCGTGCCGCCCGGAGCGCCAATCATGCGGGCTTTAGCCCCTGAGGGACTCCGCTCCCACTAACCGCTAACTCCCAACTCCCAACTACTTCTTAAACGCTTCCTGATTAACCACAAACGGCATCCTGGCTGGATCGCCGTTGTAGTGCTGCTCCAGCACGTCAATCAGGCCCTGCACGCAGCGGCCGGCCATGCCCTTGTCGGGATCGGTGGAGAGGCGGGTAATCCTGCCGGCGCTGGCAAAGTGCGGGTAGAGACGGCAGCGGTCCTCGATGGCCGGATCACGCAGTGGCGAGTCGGCCGGCAGAGGCTCTTGCGCGAACACATCGAGCGCGGCCCCGGCGATCCAGTTTTCCCGCAGCGCCTTGGCCACCGCGACCTCGTCCACCACCGGACCGCGCGAGTTGTTGATTAGGTGCGCCGTGGGCTTCATCATGCGCAGCGTCTTCTCATTGATCAGGTGATAGGTTGGGGGGCCGCCCTCGCCGGGCCGGATCAGCGGCACGTGGATGGAGACGAAGTCGGCTTCACGCAACGCCTGCTCGAACTCCACGTACTTGATCCAGCTTCGGTCTTTGCTCACGCCGGTCGACTGCCGCAGGTCCTTGAGCTGCTGGATGGCGCCTACGAAGTCATGGTTCTGGTACCCCGGGTCGTAGCACAGGATGTTCATGTCGAAGCCGGTGCACTTCTTGATCATGGCCAGGCCGATGCGGCCGGTGCCGATCACGGCGACGGTCTTGCCGGTAACCTCGTCGCCGAGAAACGGCAGGAACGGATGCCAGGTGCCCCATTCGTTCTTACGCAACAGGTGTTCGGCGCTCCACATCTTGCGGGCCAGCGCGCCCATCATAAAGAACGCGAACTCGGCGGTGGCTTCGGTAAGCACATCGGCGGTATTGGTGAAAGGAACCTTATAGCGGTTGGCGTCGGCGCGATTGATGTTGTCGAACCCGACGGCAAGTTGCGAGACGACCTTGAGCTGTCCTTTGCCGGCCTCGAAGACCTCCGCGTCAATGGGATCGCGCAGGGTGGTGATGAGGCCGTCCACCCCGCCGCGCAGCTTTTCCAGAATCAGCTTCTTTGGCGGCGGCTCGGGGCCGGGATAGACCTCGACGTCGTACCCGCGTTTGCGCAGCAGTTCCAGAGCTTCACCGATGTCGCACGTAGCATAAACGCGGAAACGCTTCTGGTCGGCCATCTCGTTCTCTCCAAAACCACCTAGATTACGGGAGAACACGCAAGAAAATCTACTCCGACCAGTTCCGGAGGGCTAGAAGCGGAAGCAACGCCGAACTTAAGAAAGGATTTGGTGGACCTGGCCGGGATCGAACCGGCGACCTCTTCCATGCCATGGAAGCGCGCTCCCAGCTGCGCCACAGGCCCACTCGAGGAAAGATCCCGCGCGCGTGGGACATGAGTATTCTCGCTCAGCTAAGCACGCGAGTCAATCGCACCAGGTCACTCGGCCTTTCGGCTTGTGGCGCTGTCGCTCATTCCCTTTTTGGTGTTGGCGCCGGCGCCGGGAGCCGACAACCTTTTACTGAGGCTTAGCAGTGGCCTCCTGCTCGCTCGCCGTCGTCGTTTTCTTCTTAATCGCGCGCTTCTTGGTGGATTTCTTTGCCGGCGCCGTGTCGTCCACCACGATTTTTTTCGGCGGCGCGGCAGTGGCGGTGGCCGCCGCTTGGCGGGCCCGCATCTGCAACTGCGCGACTTCCGTATCGCGGGCACTGGCCATCGCCTCCACCCGATCGGCAAGCGAGCGGCGGATTCCGTCAAGGTTGGAGGTGTCGGTGGCTAGCGCCTCGTACTCATCCTTGGACCCAAACGCGCCCGCCGATTCGGTAAGGCTGGACATGACGTCATACAGTGCGTTCAGGTTTCGGTAGAGCTTGAAAATGGCCCCGACGCTGCCCGGGTTGGCGCGCACTTGCTGCACCATGGTGGGCAGGGCTGCAGTGATGTTGCGTTGCACCGACTCGGCATCCGCCTCCGCCTGTCGCTTGCTGCGGGAATCGCCTTTCCACTTATCCAGGCGCAGCCGCGCCAAGTCCACGCGCACGTTTTCAGTGACCTGATTCAATTGCGCGAGGCTGGCAGTGACCTCGGCGCCGGGCTGCGGGCTGCCGAACGAAGCCTGAGCCGGCGCCGGCGGTCGCGTGCTGGTCGGCCGCGCGGGCGAACTCACCTGCGCCACCGTCGCCGCCGACATTCCCATCGCAAGCAGGCAAACCAAGAGTTTCTTCATAATTGCGCTCGCATACTGCTGGCAAGTCAGATGTACGAAACAGGTGCTTTGGTTTGTTGTGCCTACCGAGTAATAACTCGGGACTTCCGGGGAACTTATTCCCCCTTGCCGGGGTCTATGTAGATGCAGGGTCACTACGGTACAGGGGCCAGGCGATACCACTGTATGTTGTTGTCGGCGCAAGATGATGCTACTGTGGGGGTGACGCCATGAGAAGCATGGCGGGAGCAACCACCTTGGGGAACTTTGCAGGCGCCCTCGGCATTCCGGCGGAGGAGGCGGCGGTCGTCGCCGAACTCAAGGCCGGATCCGAGCCCGCGTATGCCTGGCTCATTGCGCAGTTTCAACAACCGGTTTACGGCCTGGTGTACCGCATCGTTTCCGATCCTGCCGACGCCGCCGACACCACGCAGGAAGTCTTCCTGAAGGTGTTCCGCGGCATGAAGCACTTCAACGGCAGCGCCAGCCTGAAGACTTGGGTGTATCGCATTGCGGTGCACGAGGCTTCGAACCGCAAGCGCTGGTGGTTCCGCCACAAGGCGCGCGAGACCTCCATCGAGCCGCAGGAAGGCGCCAACGGCAATTCCAGCATCGGGCTTGCCAATCTGCTGGTCGACCAAGGCGAGTCGCCGCTGGAGAACATCGCGCAGCAGGAACTGAAGACGCGCGTGGAATGCGAATTGAGGAAGCTGGACGAGCCATTTCGCACGACTATCATCCTGCGCGAGATTGAAGAGCTGTCGTACGAGGAGATTGCGGAAGTCATGCAAACATCGCTGGGCACGGTGAAATCGCGGCTGACGCGCGGACGCGAAGCGCTCAAAAAGCGCCTGCAACCCTATCTGCGCGAACTGAGCCCGGAACTTGCCCGGTCCAACTTCAGGCCGGAGGCCGGCCAGAAGGTCGAGGTTACGTCATGAACTGCTCGCAAGCCAGGCCGCTGTTCTCGCCGTATCTGGATGGCATTGTAAACGGCCGCCAGATGCGGGACCTTGGCAATCATCTGTCGCAGTGCGCGGCGTGTAAGCACGAATACGCGCTGCTATGCGAAACCCAGCGTGCGGTCACCTCGCTGGGACGCAAGCCGGCGCCGCCGGAATTGGCGCTGAGGCTGCGCGTGGCGCTTTCGCACGAAGCCGCGCACAACCGCAGCCGCTCCTTGGCCGGGCTGCAGGTGCGCTTCGAAAACGTGTTCAACGCCTTCATGGTTCCGGCAACCGCGGGCGTGCTCAGCGCGATCGTCTTCTTCGGGCTGCTGATCGGCCTGTTTGCCCTGCCGGTGCGGGCCAACAACGACGTGCCGACCATGTTGTATACGCCTCCGGTGCTGGCGCAGGCGCCGTTCTCCACCGGAATGGAGCGCATCAACGCCGACTCCATCGTGGTCGAGGCCTACATTGACGCCAAGGGCCGGGTGCAGGATTACCGCATCCTGTCGGCGCCGCCGGAGTCGGACAACGTCCGCTCCGAACTGGAGAACATGCTGATCTTCACCCAGTTCCGTCCGGCGACGGCATTTGGGCAGCCAACCAGCGGGCGCGCGGTGCTGTCGTTCTCGAAAATCAATGTGAAGGGCTAGCTTTCAGCTCTCAGCTGTCGGCCGTCGGGCAAAACCGGCGGCTTTCCGCTTCGTGGAGTTAATACCTACTCTGACAACATTCTCCACAACCCAGTTCCAAGCGCACGCCGCCACAAAAACAAAAATCCCGGATTCAACCTCGTCCAGGCTGTTGGACTTGATGTGCCCCCCGGAAATGAGTCCATGTGAATTTCTTGAGGACTCCCGGGAATCGAGTCTACGGAAATGTTCCGCCGAAACGGGGCACGTACCGAAACCGAAACTGAGATTATTTCATTTCTTTAGTGGATGACGCCGGCGCTACCGGCACTCGGCGCACGGGGATGAGTGCGCCCTTGGAGGCATCGGCCCGGCTCATGCGCGCCAGCATCTCCTGCTGGAAGTGGGTGAGGAATTCGTGCATCTGGCGCTGCATCTCCTCCATGCGCGCCCGCATGTCGAGGATGATGGCGATCCCGCTGATGTTCACGCCCAGGTCGCGCGCCAGCGACAGGATTATCTCCAGGCGTTGCAGATCCTCGTCGGTGTAGAGGCGGGTGTTGCCCTCGGTGCGCGACGGCTTCAGCAGCCCTTCGCGCTCGTACAGGCGCAAAGTCTGCGGATGGATGCCGTACATCTCCGCGACGGCGGAGATCATGTATGCGCCTTTGCCTCGTCTCTTAGCCATTGGCTCTTAGCTCTTAGCTTTTAGCTCTTAGCTACTGTACCGTCGGTTTGTAATCGCGGTCCGCGTGCTGCTCTCGATGCTGCCGAATGCGCTCAATGAGTTCCTGCACCAGAAGCTCGGTTTCGAGCCGAGCGTCTTTGCGGTCTGCCCGAATCGCGGATCGCTCCGCGGCATCCAGCTCCATCAGAAGCCCCGCCAACTCATCGCAATGCGTGATTGCTGCCAACGACCACCGAATACGGACTACCAACTACCAGCTACCAGCTACCAACTACTAAACCTTATTCCACAACTCCGCCCTTGGATCTTCCGGGTTCAGCTTTGCCAACTCGCGCAGCAATTCTTTCGTCTTCTCGTCGTGCGGCATGGGGACGGTAATCTTGACCTCGACGATTTCGTCACCGCGCACGCCTTCTTTCACCGCCGAGGGGACGCCCTTCTCGCGCAGGCGAAGCTTCTGGCCCGACTGCGTTCCCGGCGGGATGCGCAGCAGGGCGCGACCATCGATGGTCGGGACCTCGATCTTGGCGCCCATGGCGGCCTCGGTGACGGTGACCGGCACGGTGACCTGGATGTCATCGCCGTCGCGGTGAAAAACCGAGTGCTCGCCGGCGCGCACGATGATGTAGAGATCGCCGGGAGGGCCGCCGCGCGGGCCGGCGTTGCCCTTGCCGGCGATGCGAATGCGCTGGCCGTCGCGCGTCCCCGCCTTGATGCGCACTTCCAGCGGTTCGCTGCGCTGCACCACGCCCTCGCCGCCGCACACGTTGCAGAGGGTGCGCAGCTTGCCGGTGCCGCCGCAGCGCTGGCAGACGGTGTTGAACTTCATGCGCCCGCTGGTCTGCTGGATGTGGCCTGAGCCCTTACAATCGGGGCAAACGCCGGGGGACTCCAGGAAGCCGCGCCCGCGGCAATTGCCGCAGGTGTCCAGGTGCGTGATGTTCAGGCGCATCACGGCGCCGCGGATCGCCTGCCAGAATCCGACGCTGACCTGGTATTCCAGGTCGGTGCCTGGCTCGGGTTCTTCCTGCGCCGCCGCGCCGCCACGCCCGCCGCTGAACATGCCGGAAAAGATGTCGCGGAAGCCGCCGCGCCGTTGTTGCTGCTGCTGCGCGCCGCCTTCGAACAAATCGGAGAAATCGAAGCCGCTGAAATCGTACGGAACTTCCTGGGCGCCGCGCTGGCCGCCTCCGGGAACGCCGCCGCCGCGCGCGTATGCCTCGGCCGCCGCGGGATCAATGTTGTCCGAGTAATAGCCGAGCTGGTCGTAGATCTTGCGCTTCTTGGGATCGCTGAGGACGTCGTTGGCTTCGGAGAGCTGCTTGAACTTTTCTTCCGCCGCCTTGTCGCCGGGATTGACGTCAGGATGGTACTTGCGCGCCAGCTTACGAAACGCCTTACGAATCTCCTCGGTGGAGGCACTCTTCTTCACCCCGAGGACGTCGTAGTAGTTTTTCGTCGCGGTCGCCATAGGCTTCGCTAGTTGATGCTCGCCCTTTTCTCCCCCGGCACCTTGGTAGCCTGCCACGCCACCACCTGCCAGTGGCCGTTGCGCTTGAGAAAGGTGGCGGTGTTGCGGTAGTGCGCCGTTTCAGACTTGCCGGCCTTTTCGGTGCGCGCGGTAAGGCGGAAGTTCACCACCGCCGTAGTTCCGTAATCGTGAATGGTGACGTCGTCCGCCGAGAAGGTGTTCTTCGCGCCCGCGTCCTCGCGGCGGCCAATGTTCTTCATGATCTTCGCTTTATCCACGGTCACGCCCGCCGAGCGCGTGTAGATGACGTCGTCGGCGAAGAAGCGGTCGAAGACAGCTCGGTCGCCGCGCCCGGCAGCATCGAGGAACTGGTTCAGCAGCGACGAAAGCTGGCGCGCGGTGGGTGGCGACTTCGTGTCCTGCGCGCTTGCGGTGAGCGCGAGCGTCAGCAACACGATCACCACCGGAACGCCGGCGCGCATCGTCTTTCGCAGGTCGAGATAGTTCACTAGTTCACGGCCTCCGTGTCAGACGTGCCCTCGATTTCGTCGGCTAACAGCAGGGGCCCGCCATCGTCCACAACCGGGACAGCTTCCATGCCCGAGCGCGTTGGCTTGAACAGAAGCCAGCGTCCTTCCTCGGGAATGAAATGCAGGAAATAGGATTGCTTGTTGACTTCGATTTGCAATGTGTACTCTCTGAACCCTTTCTAGTCCCAAGCAAAAAGCAGGTTCCTCGACTCGGACGCGCGAACCCGGACGCCCAAAAGCGGGGCGTCCTGGTTTCTGCTCGCGTCCTCGCTCGGAATGACACCCATTGTGGGTGGCGCTTTTCCGCCGGGCTAAAGCCCGGCGCTTCCACCTCAGCGGCTAAAGCCGCCTTTCCCTTTCCCCGCGTGGGCGGCACGGCTAAAGCCGTGCCCTACCCGTTTGGCTGATAGCTGAGAGCTGACGGCTGACAGCTATTTCTTCTCGTCTACGTCCACGTACTCGGCGTCGATCACGCCTTCGTCCTTCTTCTTGGCGTCGCCTGGGGCTGCGCCGTTGGCGCCGGGTTGCGGACCGGGTTGCGGGCCCGCGCCGGCTGCGCCACCCGCCGGCTGCGCCTGGCGATACATCGCCTCCGCCAGCTTGTGCGATGCCTGGGTAAGGCGCTCGCGGGCCGCGTTCATGGCTTTGGCGTCGCCGCCTTCCAGCGCCTTCTTGGCGTCGGCGAGAGCGGCTTCCACGTCGCCGCGCTCGCTGCCGGAAATCTTGTCACCGTGCTCGCGCAGCATCTTCTCGATCTGGTAAACCATGGTGTCGAGCTGGTTGCGGGCCTCGATCTCCTCTTTCTTGGCCTTGTCCTCGCCCGCGTGCGCGTCGGCTTCCTTGGCCATGCGCTCGACCTCTTCCTTGCTCAGCCCGGAAGACGACGTGATGGTGATTTTCTGGTCCTTCTGCGTGGCCATGTCCTTCGCCGTGACGTTCAGGATTCCGTTGGCGTCAATGTCGAAGGTGACCTCGATCTGCGGCACGCCGCGCGGAGCCGGCGGAATGCCCGTCAGGTGGAATTTGCCGAGGGTGCGGTTGTCGCGCGCCAGCGGACGTTCGCCCTGCAGCACGTGCACCTCGACCGACGTCTGACTGTCCGCCGCGGTGGAGAAGGTCTCCGTTTTCCTGGTCGGGATGGTGGTGTTGCGCGGGATCATCCCAGTGGCCACGCCGCCCAGCGTTTCAATCGACAGCGTCAGCGGAGTCACGTCGAGCAGCAGCAGGTCCTTGACCTCGCCGCCGAGCACGCCGCCCTGGATGGCCGCGCCGACCGCCACGACTTCGTCGGGATTGACTCCCCTGTGCGGCTCCTTTCCGAACTGTTCTTTCACCAGCGCCTGGATGCGCGGCATGCGTGTCTGGCCGCCGACAAGCACCACCTCGTTGATCTTGCTGGCCTCAATGCCGGCGTCCTTCATGCATTGCCGACACGGACCGACCGAGCGCTGAATAATGTCTTCCACCATCGACTCCAGCTTGGCGCGCGTCAGGCGCTTGACCAGGTGCTTGGGGCCGCTGGCGTCGGCGGTGATGAAGGGCAGGTTGATCTCGGTCTCCATGGTAGTGGAGAGCTCGATCTTGGCGCGCTCAGCCGCGTCGCGCAGACGCTGCAGCGCCATCTCGTTGCCCTTGCCGCGCAGGTCGAGTCCTTCGTCCTTGCGAAACTCTTCGACCAGCCAGTCCACGATGCGCTGGTCTATGTTGTCGCCGCCGAGATGCGTGTCACCGTTGGTGGCCTTCACCTCGATAACGCCTTCGCCAACTTCCAGAATGGAGATGTCGAAGGTGCCGCCGCCAAAGTCGTAGACGGCGATGGTCTCGTCCTTCTTTTTGTCGAGGCCATAGGCAAGTGCGGCGGCCGTGGGCTCGTTGATGATGCGCTTGACGTCGAGACCGGCGATCCGGCCCGCGTCCTTGGTGGCCTGGCGCTGCGCGTCGTTGAAATACGCTGGAACGGTGATGACCGCCTCGGTGACTCCGCTGCCCAGGTAGTCCTCGGCGGCTTTCTTGAGCTTGCCGAGAATCATGGCCGACACCTCGGGCGGAGTGTATTCCTTGCCCTGCGCCACCACGGCCACGTGGTCGCCGGCGCGGACCACCTTGTAGGGCACCATCTTCATCTCTTCGTTGACTTCGTCATAGCGGCGCCCCATGAACCGCTTGATCGAATAAATCGTGTTTTCCGGGTTGGTGATGGCTTGGCGCTTGGCCACCTGTCCGACCAACCGCTCACCGGTCTTGGTGAAGCCAACGACCGAGGGCGTAGTGCGGCCACCCTCTTCGTTGGGGATGACTTTGGGCTCACCACCCTCGATGACCGCCACCACCGAGTTGGTGGTGCCCAAGTCAATGCCGATAATCTTTCCCATTGGCGTCCTACCTCCTACTGATTAAGTCCTTTACAACACTGTACTTAAGTAAGTCAACTGCGCTCTTAATAACGGGATCAATATAAGACTTGAGTGTAACGTTGTCAACCTGTTAGATGAGGCAAGAGGAGCGCGCGTTGCAGGCAAATCGAGCTGCCAGTTCCGAGTGCCTTACAAAACTGCTGGCATTGAGGACGCAAGCGGTACTAAACTCGCGCCTCTTGGGGAGGGACGGGGGCCATGACCAGGACGTCGGAAGCGCGCCTCTGGCAGGGGTTGGGGGCGGTTGTCGGGGTGGCTGGCGGGTTCTTGCTGGCGTACACATATGGGCGCTACGGATTGGCCTCGCTTGATCATACGGCGCTGGAATGCCTCATGGCTTCCCTGTTCATGATAATGGCCGGCGCAGCGGCATTCCTGGCCGGGCGTGCGCTGCATGTGGAAGAGACGCACTTGACGCCGCGCGAGTCGTTATTGTGGAACGTTCTTTCGGCGGTGTGTCTGATCGGCGGGGCGACAGTCGCGATCTTTACCAAGGTGCAGCACGGTGCATCCATCGTGGACCGACTCGCCATGGGGATCGCGGGCGCGTTCTTCATGATGATCGGCGTGCTCTGCCTGGTGGGACAGCGCGTCATGAGTCACATGCATGACGCGTGGGTACTGAGTGCGGAAGAGCGGGAGAGAATTGAAAGAGAAGAGCGGGCGAGAGTTGATAGGGCTTATGGTTTTCGTGATGATCAGTGATCGACAAGCAAAACCAAGAGATTGCCGACTACCCACCAAGACTCAATCAAATCTTTCGTAAAGAATTGACTTCCTGTCCCACCCCAATTCTTTCAACTGTTCGCGGTTGGCGAGGACCATGTCTTTAAGGCCGCAGATGTAGGCGTCCATGTCCCTGCGACCCTGGGCAAGGCGGCGGACGTGCTCCTGGACGTAGCCGCGGGCGCCGGTCCAGCCGGGGTTTTCGCGACTCAGCGTAGGCAGGTAGTGGAAGTTGGAGTGCTCCCGCGCGAGCTGGAGAAACTCGTCGTTGTAATAGAGGTCGGCCACGTAGCGCACGCCGAAAACCAGCCAGAACTCGCGGCCGAGGTGGCGGGATTCGTCCGCAAACAGCCACTGCAGCATGCCGCGCAGCGGAGCGATGCCGGTGCCGGTGGCGATGAACAGGGAGTCGCGCACCGGGCTCTTGAGCGCAAAGTAGCCATGCGGGCCATGGAAGCGGACCCTCGCACCTGCCGCAAGGTCGCAAAGAAAATTGGAGAAAAAGCCTTCAAGGACGCGGTTGAGGCAGAGGTCAAAGGTGTTGTCGGCGCGCGGCGGCGAGGCGATGGAGTAAGCGCGCGTGATCTCGCGGCCGTCGTGCGGCTGCTTCATGGAAACGAATTGCCCGGCGGTGAAGTCGAAGCGGGGAACCTCTTCGACGGCGAACTCCAGGTGCTTGGTGTCGTCGGAAAGCGCCACCGAGCGCACCAGCCGGGCTGTCATTAGTACGCGTTCCGTGCTCATCTACCTGATTTGATTATCGCGCAGGGTGGAAGGAAGCAGTTAGCGATTAGCGATTAGCAATTAGCAGCTTAGAGGGTAAAGGGTCAGTTTGAATTCTGAAGAGCTTGAAGAACTTCCTTCTCGATCTTCTTGCAATGCTTGATGTGCTCTTTCCGGGCGGCAATCGAGAGCCGCATCTTGCAATAATTCAGAGCCCACCGAGGCTCAGATTCGTTGTTGTGTTTTATTGCAGCCTGAACTCGTGCCAGGTCTTTAAAGCGCGTCATGGCACTGCCTCAGCCTCGGCGAGGACGCCGGGGCCCCCGGTCCAGGTGCTAGTCGCTAATTGCTAATCGCTGTCACTCCACCGTCACTGACTTCGCCAAATTCCGCGGCTGGTCAACGTCGCAGCCGCGGCGCACCGCGATATGGTAAGCCAGCAGCTGCAGCGGCACGATCTCGAGGATGGGCGAGAGCAGTTCCGGCGCCGGCGGCACGTAAACCACGTGGTCGGCGGCCTCCCGAATGTCCTCGTCTCCTTCGGTGGCGACGGCGATCACGCGCCCGCTGCGCGCCTTCACTTCCTTCAGGTTAGAGAGCGTCTTCTCATAGCGTATGTGCGAGCCGGGATCGTTGAGATCGCAGGTGGCCATAATCACCACGGGAAGGTCCTCGTCAATCAGCGCGTTGGGGCCGTGCTTCATCTCGCCGGCGGGATAGCCCTCGGCGTGGATATAGGAGATTTCCTTCAGCTTGAGCGCCCCTTCCAGCGCGATGGGGTAGTGAATGCCGCGGCCGAGGAAGAGGAAATCCTGGGCGCGATGGTATTCCTTGGCCAGGTCTTCAGCGTCCTCCTCCTTCGCCAGCACCGACTCCAGCTTGCCGGGAAGTTTGCCCAATTCCCCGATGTACATCCGCGCTTCATCCTTGGTGATGGCGCCGCGGATGTTCGCCAGGTACAGCGAGAACAGGAACAGCGCGGTCAACTGCGCGGTGAAGGCCTTGGTCGAGGCGACCCCGATTTCCGGGCCGGCATGGGTGTAGATGGTGCCGTTGGCTTCGCGCGTGACCATGGAGCCAACCACGTTGCAGATGCCAATCGTCTTGGATCCCTTGGCCCGCGCTTCACGCTGGGCGGCGATGGTATCGGCCGTCTCGCCCGATTGTGTGATCAACATGGTTAACGCGTTGGGTGCGACAATGGGGTCGCGATAGCGCCACTCGCTGGCGTAGTCCACTTCCACCGGCACGCGGGCGAGGCGCTCGATCATGAATTTGCCGGCCTGCGCGGCGTGCCAACTGGTGCCGCAGGCGGCGATGTTGACTTTCTCGAGCTTGACGAACTCGGCCTCGGTGATCTCCATCTCCTCGAGGAAAATTTTGCCGCTATCGAGGGAGACGCGGCCCAGGGTGGTGTCGCGGACGGCGCGCGGCTGCTCATAAATCTCCTTGAGCATGAAATGCTTGAAGCCGCCCTTTTCCGCCATAATCGGGTCCCAGGTTACGTGCTGCACCTGGCGAACGATGGGATTGCCGTCGAAATCGCTGAGTTGGACCCCCGCGGGCGTGATCACCGCCAGGTCGCCATCGGCGAGGAAGAACAGGTCGCGGGTGTGGTAGAGGATCGCCGGCACGTCGGAGGCGACGAAGTACTCGTCCTTACCCAGCCCGATGACCGCCGGCGGGCCATTGCGCGCGGCCACGATCTTGTCGCGCTCATCCACCGAGATTACCGCCATCGCCCACACCCCGTGCAGTTCCTTCACGGTTTTGCGTACCGCCTCCTCCAGCGACGGGCGCGCGCCGCTGTTATGCGGCTTGAGGTGCTTTTCGACCAGGTGCGCGATGATCTCGGTGTCGGTCTCGGTGGAGAACTTGTGGCCCTCTTCCGAGAGCTGCTTCTTCAGGGTGAGGTAGTTTTCGATGATGCCGTTGTGGACCACGACCACGTGCCCGGTGCAGTCGCGGTGCGGGTGGGCATTTTCCTCGGTGGGACGTCCGTGCGTGGCCCAGCGGGTGTGGCCGATACCGTAGGTGCCGTCGAGCGGCTTGAGCCGGATGACCTCTTCCAGGTTGCGCAACTTGCCTTCGGCGCGGCGGATCTGCAGACCTTCGCCGTTGCCGGCGACCGCGATTCCCGCCGAGTCGTAGCCGCGGTACTCGAGTCGGCGGAGCCCGTCAATGATGACCGGCACAACCCGCTTCTTGCCAACGTATCCTACGATGCCGCACATGTGACTACCCCCGTACAGACTGCAGGCTTCGGCCTCGGGAAAAGCACCAAGCTGGAGCGCTCGCCAGCAACTCTACAGCATTCTGATTCTGCCGCGAAACCCCATGATTCCGCCACGTTACTGACGTAACTACTGCGTTTCCAGGGAGTAGCGGAACTCCTCGATGACCGGGTTGGTGAGCACCTCGCGGGCCATGCGCTCCACCTCCTGGCGGGCTTGCGCTTCGTCGAGCCCGTCGAGGGTGACTTCGAAATACTTGCCCTGGCGCACGTCGGTCACACCCTGATAGCCCAGCTTGCGCAGCGCGCCGTGGATGGTCTTGCCCTGGGGATCGAGCACACTCTTCTTCGGGGACACGTAGACGTAGGCTTTCATGGGTAGTCCGATTATACAGTTTCAGTTTCGAGTTTCAGTCTTAGCCAGTAGACTTGAGGCGAGAATCTTTAAGCAAGAAATTAAGGACGGCCGCCTGGGCCCGTCTTCTTTCTGCTTGCGCGTGTTCTTTGCGCGCCGTGTCTTTGCGGAAACTGAAACTCGAAACCGATACTCTTCACAGCCGGAAAAGTTCGCGCAATCTCTTTGTTTGCGCCCGGCTGACGGGAATTTCCGACTGCTTCTTATCGTCCATGCGGAGCTGGTAGGAGCTCTTGAACCAAGGCACGACTTCGCGGATGCGATTGATGTTCACCAGGTACGAGCGGTGTGCGCGCCAGAAAACACTAGGGTCGAGCGAGGCGAGCAGCTCTTCCAGGGTGCGGCAGTTCGACTGGCCTTCCATCTGCGCGGTGGCAACCGTGATCACGCCGTCCTCGATGGAGGAATAGCAGATGTCCTTCTGGTCAACCAGAAAGAGGCGCCCGGCGGCCTTGATCAGGATCTTGGACGGTTGCTGCGGCTTGCTTCCCAGGCTGCGGATCAGGGATTCCAGGCGCTCGCTGGGCATGCCGACGGAGTCCAGCTTGGCTTTCACCTTTTTCACCGACTGCGCCACGCGGGCTTTGTCGAACGGCTTCAGGACATAGTCCACCGCGTTTACTTCGAAAGCTCTGACGGCGTACTGATCGTAAGCGGTGGCAAAGACGATCTGCGGCAGCGGCACCTTTTTGTCGATCAGCTTCTTGATCACCGCAAAACCATCGAGGCCGGGCATCTGTACGTCGAGAAAGACCAGGTCGGGCGCGTGTTCCTTGATCAGGTTGACGGCTTCCACGCCGTTCTTGCCCTGGGCGACGACGTTAACGTCGTCTACGGATTTGAGCAGGAAGGCAAGCTCGTCGCGCGCGAGCTGTTCGTCATCGACAATCACCGCGGACAAACGCATAAATCCCCCACACTCAAACTATTTAGTATAGCGGGGAAATCAAGAATGAAAAAGCCAGAAAGACTTGAGGCGTCTGGGGCTAGACTTCCTGTTCTTTACGCCTGTTAGATTAGAGGTTGCTATGGCAAAGAAGATCGCTCTAGCTTCGTGTCACTGCTGTCCGGTTAAAAGTTGAACAGAATCAGTTGGTTGACGTTTTCGGTGAAATTGGCGTTAGCGTCGATGGCCTGAAGGGCGCATAAAATGGGCGTTTTCTCGAAAAGCGACGCGCTCAGAGTCTGTAGGATGTGATACAAACTGGCCTCCAGGTCCAACCGCTTCCGTACGATCGCCACCAGTCCGTACACCGACACCGCAATCCAAATCTGCGTCTTCACGGCATCGGTTCTCACCGACGCAGTAGAAGGCCTTGATTCTCAGGTGCTGCTTGATCCATTTGAAAGAGAGTGCGACCTGCCCGCGGCACTTGTGGATTTGGGCGATGGTCAGCGCCGGCAGCGTGAAGTTGTTGGTCAGCAACCTCAGCCGCTTGTCGGATTCGGCATCGTAGTAGCTCACGCACCGCAGGGCATCGGGATACACGGTGGCCGATTCGAAGGATGTGAGGATGACGGTCTGATCGGAGCGAACGCCGGCGCTCTTATCGACCGCGTGTGAGTAGCGCCGTTGGAGAAAAACATTCGACTTGGTGCGCGCGACAAAGAAGGCCGCGCTGAGCGTTACAAGAACAAAATGAACAGAAGCTCTGTACCTGAAGCGGCAGCGATCAGGCGGGATTCAAAGAACGCCCGGCCAGGACGGCCGGGCAAGAAGTGGCATGCGAGGCTACGGAACGACAATTTCGTTGGGGTTGCCCATGACCCCGGGCGATTTCCCGGCTTGCACCTTGGAAGTGGTGAGAGTGTTCCAAGTCGTGGCGCCGTCGCCCTGCACCTTCACCGGGTTCTTCCCGGGCATCAAGTGCACGCACTCGGTGCCGAACACATCCGGGTTCGTGAAGTACAGGTCGCACTCCTCGTTGACCTGAAATTCAACGATGTCATCCACGGAAAGATTTTGCTTCTCGCGTTTATTGGCGTTCACGTTTACCGTGATTTTCTTGGGCATCTTACGCTCCTCTCTCGATTGCAATAGTGTTCTCAGAAATCTGCCCTCGATCGGATCTACCAAGTCACCTAGCGCCGCGGTTGAGCGGGGGCAGACGGTTGCGCCGCCTGGATGCGGCGAAATCCTGGATCGGCCAGCAGCCCACGCAAATCAGGATTCCTTTCCAGTTGTGCCAGCGTCCAGCCCTGGGCCAGCGCCTTGCCCATCAGTTCCAGAGCGCGTGTGCGGTCGCCCAAGTTTTCGTACGCTTCGCCGGCACTCGCCAGAACTGCCGCATCGTGCGGAGAAAGCGCCAGAGCCGCTTCAATGCGCGGCAGAGCCTTGTCGCGCAAGTGTTGCTTGGAATACAGGAGTCCCAGTTCCGCCTGGATGGCGGCATCGTCGGGTTTGAGTTTGACGGTCGCTTGCAGTCGTGTCAGTTCCTCGCGATACGCCGCTTGCGCTTCGCCAGTCTGGTTGAGCCATTCGCAGGCGAGGCCGAGATTGGCCCACAGCCGGTAATCGGCGGGATTGAGCTGCAGAGCTTTTTTCGTCATCGCGGCGGCTTCCGCCCAGCGCTTCTGCGAGTAGTAAAGGTAAGCAAGATTGGCGAACGCGCCGTACGTCGGGTTCAACTCGATGGATTTGTTGAATTCCTTTTCCGCTCCGGCAGCATCGCCAAGATTGCGAAGCATTACCCCCAAGTTCGAATGGGCGGGCGCATGGTCGGGAACGAGTTCAATGACCCGGCGGAACTGTTCGGCGGCATCCGAGTAACGTTGATGGCGGTAATAAAAGACGGCGAGTTCGTAGTGCCCGCCCCAATTCTCCGGCCGCAGCGCCGCCGCCTTCCGGTACGCGTCCTCGCTGTCCCGCGTGCGCCCCATGCTGTCGTACACCGCCGCCAAAGCGAGCAGGGCGTCGGCGCTCCGCGGCTCCAGCTTCAACGCCTGCTGCACTTCCTCCAGCGCCAGGTTGCGTTCGCCCTTGCCGTTGTGCACGCGCCCGAGCGTGACGTACACCGCCGGAAGTTGGCTGTTCAACTCCGCGGCCCGCTTGCAATACTCCTCTGCCTTATCCACCCAGCGCGGATCCTGCGACAGCCGGTACTTGTCCCAATAAGCCTCGCCCAAGGCGCTGAATCCGAGCGCGAAGTTGGGCTCGACTTTCACCGAAGCCTCGAACAGGGCAATGGCCGAATCCAGGTTGCCGGGCTTGTCGTAGCGCTCCAGGTAGCCCAGGCCTTTGAGATAAGACTCATGGGCAGCGGGGCCAATGTCGGCGGCGGCATTGGGGGCTGGCGACAAACTCATGTTGCGCCAGCGCAGGCCGAGCAGCGCGGCGGCGAGGATCAGCGTGAGCGTGACGGCGGGCGCCACCCATCGCCGCCAGCGTGCGAGCGCACCCGCGGGCACAGCGGCGGAGGCCGAGGCGCGGCGAAGTTCGCTCTTGAGTTCGCGCGCGTGCAGATTCGCCGTGGGCGCGTTGACGTTGGCCGCCGGCAGCGCCGCCAATTCCTTGAGCAATTTTGTGCAGGAGGGATAGCGGGCGTCCCGGCTCTTGCACAGGCAGCGATAGATAATGACCTGGATCTCGTCCGGTACCTCGGGCATGGGCGAGGGCGGCGCGCTGGCGATAGCCATGAGCGTGGCCGCAGCGCTATCGGCGGCGAACGGCAGCCGGGCGGTCAGCATTTGATACAGCAACACGCCAAAGGCCCAGATATCGCTGCGCTCGTCGGCCACTTTGCCCTGCGTTTGCTCCGGAGACACGTAGGGCAGAGTGCCGCTCAATCCGACACTGTGAGTTGAAGCGTCAACGGCAGTCGAACGGGCCAAGCCGAAATCCAGGATCTTCGCGACTCCGTCGTCGGTGACCATCACGTTGGCGGGCTTGATGTCGCGGTGCACGATGCCATGCGCGTGGGCGTGCGCGAGGCCGGCGGCGATCTGACGGGCCAACTCGATCGCCTTAGCGGTTGGCAGCGGGCCGTGGCGCAGTTCGTCGGCGAGCGTCTCGCCGTGGTAATACGCCATCACCATGCAGAGGCGGCCGTCGCCGGTCTCCTGAACCGTGTACACAGCGGCAATGTGGGGATGATCCAGCGCGGACACGGCGCGCGCTTCCCGCAGCAGACGTTGCTTCTCCGCCGCGCCGCCGTCGCCAATATGGGTGAGAAACTTCAGCGCCACCGTGCGCTGCAACTGGAGGTCGCGCGCTTTGAAGACCACGCCCATGCCTCCAGCGCCCAGTTGCGAGAGGATCTCGTATCCGGGGACTTGGACGCCGAGGATTGGCTCGGGTTGGGCCAAGGTTCCTCCAGATCCCACCCAGGGAAGACTGCCCGGGCCCACGATGCTCCAGGATTGGCCCACATTATAGGCCGATCACCGGCGGGCAAAGCACAAAACCGCCGCCGAAGCAGTTGCTTCGCAGCCGGATTTGGGACGCTGCTGCGGATGCGAACCGGACCCATCTCTCCTGCGCGCCTGCCGATCCGTGGCCAGGGTTCATTCTGGGAAGCCGCGCCTGCGGGCTTCGTCAGGCGGTGCAGGACACAACTGCGGCTGAGGTCCCCGTTTCCTGGCGAGACCCCGTTAGGCAAAGCAAGGCACGGCCATGCGCCGTGCCTTGCTTTCTCATCGTCGCGACGTGCTGGGAGCTACTCGCTCATCACCTGCCAGGAACCCTTGTCGGTCTTGATCAGGTTGACGGCCATCTTCTTGGCATCGCCGTGATAGAAATTGGCGCCGTATTTTTCGATCAGCGTCTGCGTGTCCCAGAGGTTGAAGGTCTTGATCAGTTGCCCGTTAGCATCGAAGAGATCGCCCACCGGCGTCGGCTCCCATTTCCAGGCGTACTCTACGCGCGCCATGCTGGGGCCGTTCATGGTGACCTTGGTGACTTCCACCAGCTTGCGGCGGGCCAGAGGTACGGACATCGCTACCGTCCCGTCTTTCTCCTGGTTCTTCTGGAACTCGGGGAAGGCGGTCAGTTCCTTCTCTCCCTTGGGCGTCAGCGCGATTTTATAGACCTCGCCTTTGCCTTTGGCGGTCGTGACTTTGACCAGGCCGGCTCTTTCCAGCAGCTTGTAATGCGGATCGCGCGGTTTTTCGTTAATGCTGGGCTTAACCGCGCCGGTGTGGAAGCGCAGCATCGCCGGGCCTTGTGCCTTCAGGATGGCGCCGACCACGGTGGTCGCATCCTGCTGGGTCAGGACCTTCTTCGACTGCACAAACCAGTAACCCGCGGTGCCGATGATGACGCCCGCCAGGGCCAGGATCAGCAACAGCGGAACGATGGTTGAAGACTTCTGCTCAAGTTCCAGTTCCTGTTCGAACATAGGCTCCTCCGCGTTACGCGGTACCGGTAACATGCCAGTATTCCGCCGCTTATCGCCAGTTGCTGTGACCCGCGTCACCTGCAGGAGTGAGTTCAGCAGGTACCGTTCGGCCAGAGTTTAGCGCCGTTTTTTCGGCGCGCAAGCGCATTTTACCCTTGGTTGGCTGCCCCAACCAGCGCCGTCTGGATATAATCGTCGCAGCCATTGCAGACTCTCTTGGTTCGCGAATGCCCACAGTAGCGCCCCGCGCCGTCACGGAAAGCACATCGGCGAAGCCGCATCCTGGCGCGAAGGTCGTGCTCAGCCATTCCGGTACGGGACCGTACGTGCAACATGCCGCCCGCGCACTGCATGAAGCCGGACTGCTGGGGGCCTACGTCACCAGCTTCCATTACGACCGCAACAGCGCGCTGGGGAAATTTCTGCGTACGGCGCTGGGGCTGGTGCAGCACGACGCCGAATTGCAACTATCGCGCCGCGCCATCACCGAGGTGCCGCCCGAGCTGATTCGCGGCCATGCGACACCGGAAATCATTCGGATGACGGCGGCCAGGCTGGCCAGCCCGATGACGGCCGATCTGGTCTGGGAACGCGCGGAAAAGTGGTTCGACAGCATGGTGGCGCGCGAGCATTTGCAGGGCGCGGCGGCCGTCTACTCGTACGAGTTCAGTTCTCTCGCCACGTTTCAGGCGCAAAAGCAGCGTGGCGGGCTGTGTATCTACGACATGGCAACCTGCCATCACGCAACCGCGGCCAAGTGGGTCGGCGAGGAGTTCGACCGATTTACCGAGCTGTTGACGCCGTATGAGAAGCATCGTCGCCGTCTGGCGCCGCTGCGCAACAGCCGGAAGGACCAGGAACTGGCGCTGGCCGACCGGGTAGTGGTAGCGTCGAACTTTGTTCGCGATTCGCTGCTCTCCACCGGAGTCGCGGAGGAGAAGATTTGCGTCGTCCCGACCGGTGCGCCGCCGGTGGACACCAGCCACCGCCATCCCGATCCCGGCAAGTTCGTGTTCTTGGTGGCCGGAAACTTGAGCGTGCAGAAGGGTATTCATTACGCGCTCGCGGCGTGGCGCCGCATATCGGCACACAGTTGCACCGAACTGTGGATGGTGGGCAACTGGAAACTGCCCGAACGGATGCGCGAAGGTTTGCCCGGGAAAGTGTGGGTCAGTCCCTTTGTGCTCCGCGAGAAACTGTACGAGCTGTTCGATCGCGCCAACGTAATGGTCTTTCCGACGCTGGCTGAAGGCCTGGCGACTACCCCACTGCAGGCGATGGCGCGGGGCCTGCCGGTTATCACCACTCGGAATAGCGGTTGTGACTCTTTCATCCGGCCCGGCGAGAACGGCTGGCTCGTTTCCCCCCGAGACGTTGATGCCTTGGTGGCCGCGATGGAGGCTGCGATCGCACGGCCCGCCGATACAGAAGCCATCGGCCGGGCCGCCGCCGCGAGCATGGCACAGTGGCAGTGGAGCGACTACCACGCCACCCTCGGCCGCACTGTGCTGGAAATCCTGCGGCAGGGGCCCGCGGCGCGATGACGATGGACGCCTGCATCTACGACCGGTTGGCTTGCCCAGTTCACAAAACCGCGGTGCAGCGCCTGGGTGACATGCTGGTGTGCGCGGCAGGCGACACATACCCGATCGTCGAGAATATACCGGTCATGCTGGTGCCGGATGGGCAACAGACGATTGACTCGGCAGAGAAAACGCTGCAAACCGCACGCATGCCGCAGCCCAGCGCACGTCCTTTCGATGGGCCCCCGTATTTCGTCGATACGCTTGGATGCAGCGACCAAGAAAAGCAGGAAATCCGCGGCGAATTGGCCGCCGGCCACACCGCCGTTGATCCTGTTGTCAGTTACTTGGTCGGCGCCACCAACGGAATTCTTTACAAGAGCGTGATCGGCAATCTCGCCTCGTATCCAGTTCCGGAGTTGCGGCTGGAACCGGCCGCGGGCGAGCGTTTTCTCGACATCGGTTGCGGCTGGGGACGATGGTGCGTGGCGGCGGCGCGTAAAGGATACCGTCCCGTGGGGGTTGACCCCTCACTGGGCGCCGTGCTAGCCGCGCGGCGAGTCTGCGAGCAGCTCGGGGTCAGAGCTGAGTTCATCGTTGGTGACGCGCGGCATCTGCCGTTTGCGGACAGCAGCTTCGACGTTGTCTTCTCCTACAGCGTTATCCAGCACTTCAGCAAACCGCATGCGCGCCAGACTCTGGCCGAGATCGGACGCGCATTGAGCGAACGCGGTCGCAGCCTTATCCAAATGCCCAACGCGTACGGCATTCGCAGCCTGCAACAGCAGATACGCCGCGGCTTCCGCCCGGGAACCCGTTTCCAAGTCCGCTACTGGAGCGTGCCCGAGCTCAAGCGCGCCTTCACCGCGGCGATCGGGGACAGCGTGGTGAGCGTAGACGGCTACTTCGGCCTGGGCATCCAGGCCAGCGATCGTGCGTTGCTTCCGCCCACGTATCGTGCCATCGTGACCGCTTCGGAGACGCTGCGGCGTTTCAGCCGCCGTGCTCCATGGATGTGTTACTTCGCAGACAGCGTTTATGTCCAATCCAAGGCGCGTCGCACCGCTCCGGCAAAGTCCGCGGGGTGACACATGCGCATTTGCCTGATTGGTGCCACCCACGCCTGCCACAATCCGCGCCTGGTGCGCGAGGCCGATACCCTGGCGGAGCGTGGTCATGAAGTGCGGGTGGTCGCCGTGCGCTCGCTTCCGGAACTGATCGTCGATGATGAGAGGCTGATCGCAACGCGCAAATGGCGGTTTTCCGCCGCCAACATCCTGCGCTCGCCATGGGCGAACCGCATTCGAGCCATTCCCTCGCGTCTGCGGCGTGAATCGTCGGCTCGTTCGTTTCAACGGACCGGCTCGGCCGCCGACGCCGAGATTGCGTTTTGCGAGGCCGCCCCGGAGCTGCTGCGTTTGGCGGCGCGCGAACCCGCTGACTGGTTCGTCGCGCACACCCAGGCAGTCCTGGCGACCGCTGCCCGCGCGGCACGCCAGTGGAACGCGCGCCTCGGCTTCGATTGCGAGGACTTGCTCTCCGAAACCGGACTGGCGCAGCCCGAGCTGGTGCGCGTGCTCGAGCGCGCCTGTCTCCCCGCCTGCGACTACGTCACCGCCGCCTCTCCGGCCATGGCCGAGCGCTTGCAGCAGCAGTACAGGATCCCTGCGCCAACGGTGCTCTACAACGTATTCCCTTTGGCAATGGCAAGAGAATTGAAGCCGCCGGAGCAGCGTTCGCCCAACGCCTGCCTGCGCCTGCACTGGTCGGGCCAGACCGCCGGACCGGGCAAGGGGCTGGAGGAAGCAATCGTGGCCGCCGCGCTGGCCGGCGGCGGCGTAGAGCTATTTGTCCGCGGTACACCGGCGGATGACTTCCAGGCAACCCTGTTCCGCATGGCCCGCGAAAAAAATGTCCCGCTGACGTTTCTTCCGCACGTCCCCCACGACGAGTTAGTGGGCACGATGGGGCAGTTCGATGTCGGGCTCGCGCTGGAGCGCGCCTCCGACCGCAACTACTCCCTCACCGTGACCAACAAGTTCTTCAGCTACATGCTGGCCGGATTGGCAATTGCCGCAACTGATACACCCGGCCAGCGCGACGTCCTGCAGCAGGTGCCCGCCGCCGGTTTTATTTACCCATGCGGATGTCCGGAGGCGCTCGCGGAGCAACTTCGGGGCTGGCGCGACAATCGAGCCAGCCTGCTTGCTGCGCAGTGCGCCGCCTGGCAGGCCGCTCGCGATCGCTATTGCTGGGACGTGGAAAAAACGAAATACCTGGCGCTGTTCGAACGACCCGGTGCTCGTCAAGCGGTTACTGGCGTAACGTGAGCAGGAGGAGAGACTGGAGCGATTCCAATGAAGCCCGCGGGCCCATGGTTCGTGCAGTTCCCGACCCACCTTATTCACGCCGCGAACGCGGGCAGGTGTTTACGTCCGCGCGGCAGTTCACTAGAATGGCAGCACTGTTCCCAGGAAGCTCAAGTCGTAAGAATTTTGAGGTTGTGCCCATGGCTTTGTTCTCGTCCGCTGTCGTTCGCCGAGTTTGGATCGCCCTTCTTTCCCTCACCATGCTGTCGGTTGTGAGCTTCGCGCAGGAGGAGCGGCAGTCCGATGCCGGCCCGCCGCCGCCGCAACAGATCCAGCCCACGACCCCGGCCAATCCGAATGCGCCCGCGCCGGCAGCCGCGCCCGACGTCTCGGGGATGGCGCCCGCGAAAGTGCAAATGTCGTCTCCTGCTTCCAGCACCCCGGCCGAGATGTTCATCGGCCCCGGTGACGAAGGCGACATGAGCGTCTTTTCCATGCCGGAATTGACCACGCACTTCCGCGTGGAGGCCAACGGCGATGTGTCCCTGCCGCTGATCGGCAAGTTTCATATCGCGGGCATGTCAGCCGACGCCGCCCAGGCCGCCGTGGAGAAGAAGTATGAAGAGGGTGGGTTCCTGCGCAACCCACACATCATCATCTTCATCAAGGAGTACACCACTCAGGGGATCTCGGTACTCGGGGAAGTAAACCACCCGGGCATCTATTCGGCGTTGAACGCGCGCCGCCTGTACGACTTGTTCCTGATTGCTGGTGGCCTGACGGCTCGCGCCGGCAAGACGGTCTCCATTACCCACGCCAAAGATCCTGAGAATCCGGTAGTCGTCACCCTCGAGAACGGCGGGATCAATGGGAGCCAGGGCAACGTGGAAATCCAGCCCGGCGACACAATCATGGTTTCGCGTGCCGGCGTGGTCTACGTGATCGGCGAAGTGAACCGTCCCGGGATGTTCGTCATGGAAAGCACACAGGTCGCCAGCATGTTACAGATGCTGGCCCTGGCCGCGGGTCCTACGCGCATGGCGGCGCTGGGTCATACGCGCCTCATCCGCCGTACTTCAAAGGGCCTGGAGAGCAAGGACATCGACCTCAACAAGATCATGCAGGCCAAGGGTACCGACATTGATGTTCAGGCGGAGGACATCGTGTACGTGCCTCCGAGCCGGGGCAAAGCGGCCCTAGAGCGCGGCTCGGGTTCGGTGTTGAGTATGTTGACCAATCTTGCCCTCTACCATTTCTGAGGAGGATCGCCAGCATCCTGCGCTGATCACCGGCCGGTGCCCTTTTCGCGTGAGAACCGTCCTCGTCATCGGGCCCGATTTCGTACCGAGCAGCATGCCGCCGGCGCTGCGCATCCGTTTTCTAGTGCGACACCTGCCGGAGTTCGGCTGGAACCCGGTAGTGCTTTCGGTTGACCCGCGTTTCTACGAGCAGCCCACCGACCCCGAAAACGAGCGCCTCTTGCCCGATGGACTGGAGGTCATCCGCACAGCGGCCTTCTCCACCCGGTGGACGCGTCGCATTGGCATCGGCGACCTGGGGTTGCGCTCCATGCGCCAGCAGTGGAAGGCCATTCAGAGAATCTGCGCCAACCGGAAAGTTGACTTGTTGCTGGTTTCCGTTCCGCCGTATCCATCGATCATGCTCGGCCGCCTGGCACACCATCGCTTCCGCATTCCCTACATCGTGGACTACCAGGATCCTTGGGTAATCGACTACTACGCGAGCCGGCCGAAAAGCGAGCGTCCACCCAAGTGGCGGTGGTCTCATGCCGTGGCAAAGATGCTGGAACCGATTGCGCTACGCCACGTCCTCCACATCACCGGCGTTTCCACGGGCACCACCGACTCCGTCCTCCGGCGCTATGCCTGGTTGAAACAAGTCGAGACAACGGAGATTCCACTGGGCGGCGAACCCGTCGATTTCGAATACGTCCGCCGCCATCCGCGCTCCAACCCAATCTTCAAACGCGGTGACGGCTTGGTGCACCTCAGCTACGTCGGCGCCTGCATTCCGGGGATGTATGCCACCGTCCGGGCGCTGTTCGAAGCTCTGCGCCAGGGACTCAACGACAATCCCATTCTCTTCCAACGATTGCGCGTGCACCTGGTCGGTACCACGTATTCACCGACTCCCACGGAGCGGATTATGCCCATTGCGCGCGAGATGGGAGTGGAGAGCGCCGTAACCGAGTGGCCGGCACGCGTGGCGTATCTGGATGCACTGCAGGTTCTGCTTGAGTCCGACGCCGTCACCCTGATCGGCTCCGACGCTCCGCACTACACTGCGTCCAAGTTGTTCCCCTACATCATGGCGCAGAAACCGCTGCTGGTCATCGTTCACGAGAACAGCAGCGTGGCGTGGATTGCGGACCAGACTCGCGCCGGACGCGTGGTCACCTTCAACAACGCGGACCGCCCTCCCGCCGCGGTCGTACCGGAAATTCGCGCCTGGCTGGATACGCTGCTTTCTTCGCCCGCTGACCTGCGCCCGGACACCGATTGGAACGCGTTCGAGGCCTATACCGCGCGTGCCATGTCGCGGCGCCTGGCGGAAGCTTTCGACCGGGCACTGGCCCGCCGAGCCAATGATCGGAGTGCTGGGGCAAGATGGTAAGCGGAGTTCCCTCACTTCCTTGGTGCATAGAACATAACTCCGCGCGCATTCGTTTATTGCTATAATCAGCCACCCTCATGCAGCGCCGACTTGGTACAATCGACGGACTTCGCGGGGTCGCCGCGTTTTCCGTCGCGTGGTTCCATTTCACCAGTGGCACAGCGCTTCTTCCCAATGGATGGCTGAAGTTAAGCGGACACTACGGCTGGGTTGGAGTGGAGATGTTTTTTGTCATCTCAGGCTTCATCATCCCGTACTCTCTTTACCGCGCCGGTTATCGCAGCAGTGATTTCGGCCTGTTCCTCGTCAAGCGCATCGCGCGCTTGGACCCGCCCTACTTCGCCGACATTCTCTTTGTCATCGCATTAGGATACCTGGTGCCACTTGCGCCCGGATTTCGCGGCGCATCTCCGCACTACACCTGGACGCAACTGCTTTGTCACATCGGCTACATCAACGCGGTTGTCGGCAAGCCATGGGTAAACCCGGTGTTCTGGAGTCTCGGCATCGAATTTCAGTACTACCTGACGATTGGCGCCTTGTTCCCGCTCTTGGTGGATCGGCGAAAGACGGTGCGTTTCGGGTTTCTAACAGTACTCCTCCTCGGCGCCATTTTGATCCGTCGTGGCTCGCTCGTTTTTGGTTGGTTCCCGCTTTTCGTGGCGGGGATCCTGACGTTTCAGCGCAAAGTGGACCTGATATCCACGCGGACGCTGCTGGCCGGGCTGGCCGTGATCGGCATCGTCTGCTGGTTTGTCGACGGTCACCTGGTCTCAATCGTGGTAGTCGCTACCGCGCTGATTATTCAATTCGTGCAGGTTCCCACTTCGCGCCTGACCAACCTGGGCCTGATCAGCTACTCGTTGTATCTGCTGCATGTCCCGGTAGGTGGGAAGATCGTGAATATCGGCACGCGTTTCGCGCACACTTTGCCGACACAGATCCTGGTGCTCGCCGCTGCCGTTGTGGGTTCAATCTCCAGCGCGGTCTTGTTGTACCGGTTCGTGGAACTGCCATCGCAGCGGCTGTCTTCGTCGATTCGCTACCGCAGCCGCCGCGTCGAGCCTCAAGCAGAGCCTGCGGGCAGGCTGGCAAGCGCCGTCGGTCAGGCCGACTGAGTGGCAGGCCGGGCGTTATGGCATGGTCGTGCCGCCACGGCGGGTGGCGACGGAGAAACCCGGCTTTGTTAGCGAGAGTATTAAGCAATTTCGCCGCGTTGCTTCCGTCGGAGTTAAAGTACAAACTGGTGCGCCTGCGGCCCGTTTACCTTGGCCTTCTCAGCCGTTTTCAGCCCATCAGTACGGTCAAGACTTCAGCGGGCGCGTTTTCTTGGAAGATTGACGCCCTGACCTCGCAGCAGATTCTGCGCGGCTGTTACGAGCCTTACATGCAGGCGGCGTTTACGCGGTACGTGCGCCCCGGAGGTGCGGTGTACGACGTTGGGGCACACGCCGGCTTTCATTCCCTCTTCTGCGCGCTGCTGGCGGGACCGGCGGGGCGCGTAATCGCCTTCGAGCCCAATCCGGGCAACTTCCGTTCGCTCACCGCACAGCTCGAACTGAACCCGTCGTTGCAGGTGACCTTGTTGCCCTACGCGATTCTTGACCGCAATGGCGACGTCCGCTTCGAGGCGGGAGGCGACTCCAGCCAGGGGCACATATCCGAAGCCGGCAGCTTTACTGTCGCAGGTCGCTGCCTGGACTCTCTGGTCGAACAGGGATCCGTTCCGCCGCCGTCGGTCATCAAGATTGACGTCGAAGGTGCGGAAGAACAGGTCATCGCCGGAGCGCTCCAAGTCCTGAAGATGCACCGGCCCGTGGTCCTGTGCGACCGCAACGACGATACTACCGAGACTAAGGTGCGTCGCCTGCTTGCTCCTCTCGATTACAACGTCGTGGGCGACTGGCCCATTGTTGCCGTCGCGCCCGCCACGCGCAAATAAATGGACCCGCGGAATCCGCGCCTTTGCGCCCTTTCCACTGGCTGTGATACATACAGCAGGAGCCACTCGCACACTTTGCCGTATCGTATCGCCATCGTCACGACGCACCCCATCCAGTACCAGGCGCCCTGGTTTCGCGCGATGGCAGCGCATCCCGAATTGGACATCCAGGTCTTCTTCTGCCACCACGCCACCCCGCAGCAGCAGGCCGAGGCCGGATTCGGCGTGGAGTTCGACTGGGACGTACCGCTGCTGGAAGGCTACCGCTACCGTTTCCTCAAGAACGTCGCCAGGAATCCGTCCGCCAACTACTTCCGCGGTCTCGACACGCCCGAGATCGGCGACATCATCCGCGAGCAGCGCTTCGATGCCGTCATCAACTGCGGATGGCACCGCAAGAGCTACTGGCAATCCATTCGCGCCTGCTGGAAAACCAAGACGCCGGTGATGGTGCGCAGCGATTCCACTCTGCATACCGAGCGCTCCGCGCTGAAAGCGGCCGTGAAGCTGCCGGCCTATCGCCTGTTCATCCCGCGCATGGACGCCTGTCTTGCGGTCGGCCGCTGGGCACGCCAGTACTACCTGCATTATGGCGCGCGGCACGATCGCATTTTCTTGGTGCCGCACACCATCGACGAACCTTGGTTCCGCGACCGCGCCGAGCGCCTGGCGACATGCCGGCCGCAGTTGCGCGAACGCTGGAAAATTCCGCACGACAAGGTCGTTTTTCTCTGGGCGGCCAAGTTTATCCCTCTGAAGCGTTCGCTGGACTTCCTGCGCGCCCTTGAGATAGCCGCCCGCTGCGGAGCAATGGTGCATGGCCTCATGGCCGGAGACGGCCCACTCCGCACGGAGTCAGAGGCGTTCGCGCGTGAGCGAGGGCTGCCTGTCACCTTTGCCGGATTTCTCAACCAGAGCGAGATGGTCAAAACGTACGTCGCAGCCGACGCATTGATACTCTCGTCCGCCACGGAAACCTGGGGCTTGGTGGTAAACGAAGCCATGGTGTGTGGGCGCGCCTGCATCGTTTCCGACAAGGTCGGCTGCGGCCCCGACCTCATTACCCCGGAGACGGGGGCCGTTTATCCGCTCGCCGACGTGGAACGACTGGCGGCACTGATGTCTGAGTTTGCCGCCGATCCCGCGCGCGTGCGTTCCATGGGTGCGGCCGCCGCGCAAAAAATCACGGAATACTCCACCGATGTCGCGGTCCGGGGAGTGCTCGAGGCGGTGCATGCCGTCGTCCGCTAGTTCGCTCAGGATCGCGCACCTAGTGCCCTCATTTTATCCAGCGCACTTCTATGGCGGCCCCATCCAGTCGGTGTACGCGCTCTGTAACGGGCTGGCGCGTCGGGGGTGCGAGGTGCGCGTGCTCACCACCAACGCCAACGGCCTCAACGCGGTTCTCGACGTGGACACGGCTCGCGAGCACCTGATGGGCGACGGCATCTCCGTCCGCTACTGTGCGCGCCGCCTGCGCCACTCGGTGTCGCCGGAACTGTTGCGGCTGCTTCCCGACTACGTGCGCTGGGCGGACGTCGTGCACCTCACGGCAGTGTACAACTTCACGACCTTCCCGACCATGGCCACCGCCCGCCGTCAGCGCAAGCCGTTGGTGTGGTCGCCCCGGGGTGCGCTGCAGCGCTGGAGCGGCTCTCGCCGCACGGTGCTGAAATCGATGTGGGAGATGATTAGCCGCGGGCTCGCGCCCCAGCCGCTCGTCCTGCACGTCACCAGCGAAGAGGAGCGGCACGAAAGTCTGCAGAAGATTCCCCTTGTGCGCGCCGAGGTCATACCCAACGGCATTGACATTCCCTCGACGGTATCTCACCTCCAAGGCACGGGCGCATTACGCCTCCTGTATATCGGCCGCCTCGACCCGAAAAAGGGACTCGAGAACCTGCTCGATGCCTGTGCGCGTCTTGATTTCCCCTGGACCCTGACCATTGCCGGCGCCGGTGATGATGCCTACCTGCGCTCGCTTGCCGATCGCATTCGCACGCTCGGCGTGGAAAGGAATGCCGTGCTGGCGGGTGAGGTGCTCGACGAGGCCAAGGAGCGTGTTTTCCAAAACGCCGATCTCTGCGTCGTGCCCTCGTTCACCGAAAACTTCGCCATCGTTGTTGCGGAAGCCCTGGCGCGCGCCGTGCCGGTGATAACCAGCCATGGCACGCCGTGGCAGGCGGTCGAGCATCACGGCTGCGGCCTGTGGATTGACAACAGTCCGGAAGCCCTCGCCGCCGCCATCGCGCGCTTGCGCTCCGCCCCGTTGCGCGAAATGGGTGCCCGCGGACGCGAGTGGATGCAGAGCGATTTTTCCTGGAACACGATCGCCGCCCGCATGATCGCCGTGTACACCGATCTGCGGGATTACAACGCCGGCGAACGCCGCTAGATAACCGGCTGCGCCGTGCGCGCGCGTGGTGGGCACGCGGTAGCGCGCAGCCGTCGTAGCTGGAAGAGATAATCCAGGGCCACCGCGGCCGTCAGCTTGGAAGTGCCCGCGAGGCGCGGTCCGAAGACGAACGGCACCTCGGCGATGCGCTGCGGCTGCAGCCGGGCGGCGATCTCGATCAGGATCTTGAACCCCTGGGGACTGAGTTGGTCGCGTACCGCAAGAAAGTCCCGCCGCCACATGACGAAATACCCCGACATCGGATCGCGCAATGTCAGCCCGAGATACGCCTGCGCCATTTGCGTTGCCAGCCACGATTGCGCCCGCCGCAGCCAATGCCAATCTGTGGTGCCACCCCCCGGCATGTAGCGGCAGCCGACCGCCAGCTCCGCCCCGGCGCGCAGGTCCGCCAGCATCTTCGGCAGAATCGCCGGGTCGTGCTGTAGGTCGGCATCCATGCAGGCGATGGCGTCACCCGAGGCCAACCCGAATCCCTCGATCACCGACGCCGCCAGGCTCCGCCGCCCCTGCCGCCGCAACACCCGCACACAAGGATGGATCTTGCTCAGCGCCTGGGCCACGTGCCAGGTCTGGTCGGGGGAGTCGTCGTCGGCGATGATGATCTCGTGCTCTATCCCGCGCAGAGCTGCGGAGACGCTGCCGACGAAGCGCTCGATGTTGGAGGCCTCGTTAAAGGTCGGTGTTACAACCGTGAGTTCCATGCAGGGTTCCGCGGATTATATGTGGGTTACGAGGGGGAGTTCCATGGAATTGCGGGGCCATGACCGCCTATGGTACTAAGTCTGAAGTCACTGTTCCGAGGTTCAGAGGCTTTTTGCTCGGCGACAAGCAAACAGCGCCCACATCCTTCGCGCTAGCCGATGGCACAGGCGCGCCCGCGCGCGTTTCCGTCGTGGTCCTTGCCTTCAACGAGCAAGTGAACCTGCCGGATTGCCTGGCCGGCCTGCAGGATCTGGCCTGCGAACTGTTCGTGGTGGATTCCGGCAGCACCGACCGCACCCGCGAGATTGCGGCCGCCGCCGGCGCCATCGTCGTCGAACATCCCTTCGAAAATTATTCCGCACAGCGCAACTGGGCGCAGCAGAACCTGCCGCTGCACACTCCGTGGGTATTGCACCTGGATTCCGACGAACGCCTTACGCCCGAACTGGTCGCCGAGATCAATGCTGTCCTTCAAGAACCACCTGCCGGCGTAGACGGATTTCTATTTCGCAAGCGCACCGTTTTCATGGGACGCTGGATCCGTCACGGCGGCCATTATCCCGCGTATCACCTGCGTCTCTTCCGCAAGGAGCGTGGTCGTTGCGAATCCCGCCTCTACGACCAGCACTTCATCGTGCCGGGCAGGACCGTCCCGCTCCAGCACGACTACATTGACGTGCTCACCTCCGACCTGAATCAATGGACCATCCGCCATCTACGCTGGGCGGAACTGGAAGCGCGCGAGGCCCAGGAGAGTGAAGTCGGGGCCAACCGCGTGCGTGCCGATGCCTTCGGCGATCCCATTCAGCGCCGCCGCTGGCTGCGCGAAGGCTTCTACGCGCGCTGGCCGCTGTTCGCGCGCGCCTTCTTGTATTGGATCTACCGCTATTTTTTCCGCCTGGGATTTCTCGATGGCCGCGAAGGCTTGATCTTCCATTTTCTCCAGGGCTGCTGGTTCCGCTTCATGATTGATGCCAAGATCCACGAGCTCCGAAGCCGCCGCTAATACAGGTTTTTGTCACTTCCGCCAGATCGCCCCGGACGCGGTTTTTCCGCCGTCGGCCCGCCGCCCGGTCCCGGCTTCGTGTTATTCTGCGGCTCACGTTATCGTTCCGTGTATGGGTTTCAGCGACAACTTTGAATGAGTGCCGAGCCTAGCGACGACCGGCCAAAGGCCAGGGAATCCCATTCCCGCCACCACAGCTCGCGACGCTGGCGGGTACGCAAGCATCCGTTGTACGTTTTTCTCATGCCTTACAAACGCCAGTTGAAGAACGTGCTGTTGCTCTGCGGCATGGTGGTCTTGAGCTACGTCGTTTGGACCCTGCTGGCGAAATGAATCCGCTGTCCTGATCTCCTCTTCAGCTTCAGCTATTTACGCAGCCCTGCACCTTTCACTACAATAGCTGTGCGATCACGCCGACAGTGAGTTCCCAACCACAATCTTCAGATAAGGAGAATGCTTGTACATTCTGGGGATAAACGCGTACCACGGTGACGCCGCCGCCGCCCTTATCGAGGACGGCCGTCTGGTCGCTGCGGTCGAGGAAGAACGCTTCAATCGCAAGAAACATTGCGCCGGTTTTCCCGCCATGGCGGTGCGCTATTGCCTGCAAGCTGCCGGGATTACCTCCGCCGATCTCGATCACGTTGGCATCTCGCGCGATCCCTCGGCCAACCTGCACAAGAAGATTCTGTTTTCCATGTCGCGCCTGACCAAGGTGGGGAACCTGATCGGTAGCCGCCTGGCCAACGCCGCCAAGGTGCGCAACCTGGGGGACGAGCTTGCCCGCGCTCTTGCCATTTCCACCGACACTTTCCGCGCCCAGTTCCACAACGTCGAGCACCACAAGGCGCACATGGCTAGCTGCTTTTTAGTATCGGAATTCGACCGCGCTGCCATCCTCTCCATTGACGGCTTCGGCGACTTCATCAGCACCATGTGGGGCCTCGGCGAAGGCGTGAAGATGCAGGTGCTCGGCGAGATCGAGTTCCCGCACTCCATGGGTTGCCTTTACACCGCGACCACGCAGTTCCTCGGCTTTCCGCATTACGGCGACGAAGGTAAGGTCATGGGCCTAGCCCCCTATGGCAAGCCGCGCTTCCTCGACCAGTTCCGCGAGATCGTCACCACCGAAGGCAGCGGCCGCTTCAAGCTCAATCTCGACTATTTTCTGCATCACTCCGAGGGCGTCGAGATGACCTGGGACGAGGGCTCTCCGACGATCGGCCGCATCTTTTCCGACAAGTTCATCGAGCGCTTCGGTCCGGCGCGTGAAAAGGGCGGGCCGCTGAACTCTCATTACGAAGACATCGCCGCCTCCTTGCAGGCGCGGCTGGAAGAAGTCGCGTTTCACATCCTCCAGCACCTGCATGAGCAGACCGGCAGCGACCGCCTCTGCCTTTCCGGCGGCGTGGCCTTCAATTCCGTGATGAATGGCAAGATCCTGCTGCACACCCCGTTCAAACAAATCTTCGCCCAACCCGCGGCGGGCGATGCCGGCACCGCTGTCGGCGTCTGTTACTACTTGTATAACCTGGTTCTGGGGCAGCCGCGCTTCTTCGTCATGGACCACGCATATACCGGTCCCGCTTACGAGAACGGTGAGATGGAATCCGCGGTGCGCGCCTCCGGCCTGCGCTACACCCTCCTGCAACCGGAGCTTTTGACCCAGACGGCGGCGCGCGCCATCGCCGACGGCCAGATCGTCGGCTGGTTCCAGGGGCGCATGGAATTCGGCCCGCGGGCGCTGGGCAACCGCAGCATCGTGGTCGACCCGCGCCGCGCCGAGATGAAGGACATCCTCAACGCGCGCATCAAGAAGCGCGAGCCCTTCCGCCCCTTTGCGCCTTCCATCCTCGAGGACCGCGTCGAGGAATATTTTGAGCAGACTCACCCTGCGCCCAGCATGTTGATGGTCTACCAGGTGAAGCCCGGCAAGCGCGCGCAGATTCCCGCCGTTACTCACGTGGACGGCTCCGGGCGGCTGCAGACCGTCTCGCGCAGCACCAACGAGCGCTACTACGACCTCATCCGCGATTTCGATCAACTTACCGGTGTGCCGGTGGTGCTCAATACATCGTTCAACGAAGACGAGCCTATCGTCTGCACGCCGCAGGACGCGCTTAACTGCTTCCAGCGCACCCGCATGGATAAACTTTTCCTCGGCGATTACCTGGTCGAACACTAGGTTTCGGTTTTAGTTTGACCGGAGCAGCGTCAAACTCAACTGAAACTGAAACTGAAACTGGAGAGTTCGTTGTCAGAGGATCATCAGGAAGCAACACTCCAGCCCGCCGCAGCGCCTTTCGCGGTGTTGTTCCTTCCGGAATTGCTCGCTGGCGCGGTCGAGCCCCACGACCTGTTCCTCTCTTTCACCTTCGTTTATTTGCTGTCGATGCACGTTCGCTTCTCTCTGCCGGTCAGCGAGACGGCGCTGCCGGTGGTGGAGAAAATCTTCGACCAGGTGCTCGACGGGCACACTCTCCACAGCAAGGGAGTGGCGTATGTAATCGCCGGCGCCGAGCACCTTGCGCAGATGCTCAAGTCTTCGCTGCTGGTCGTAACCACCGAACCCGCTGCCGCGCAGCATCCCGAACTCGAATCGGTGCCTCAAGCCGTGATGTGCCGCTCCGGCAACGCGCAAATGGTGCGCCTGCGTAACGTGGAAAAGCTTGCCGACGAGCAGCTCAAGGGCAAGCTCGTCGGCTGCGCTCAGCTCATCAACATCCAGTCCGGCGGTTTCATCACCGAGGGACATTTTTCTCTTTCCTGGTGACATGCCGGCGACTGCGCAACCATCGGATCGGCAGGCGGAAGTCAGACCCGGGCCCGACCTGCGCCGCCGCATCGTGATCCTGAACCAGGCGTTCTATCCCGACGTCGTCTCCACCGCACAGCACGCCACCGACATCGCCCTGGCGCTCGTCGAAGCCGCTTACCACGTCATCGTCGTCACCGGCGCGCGCGCCTACGATGATCCCTCGCAGGTCTTTCCCGCGCGCGAGACCTGGCGCGGCATCGAGATCATTCGCGTGGGCTCCACGTCCTTCGGCAAAACCGCGCGCTGGCGCCGCGCCGCCGACTTCGCCTCTTACATGGCCGCGTGCGCCGTGCGCTTATTCCTTTTGCGCCGCTGCGACCTGGCCATCGCCCTGACCTCCCCGCCGCTGATTTCCTGGCTGGGCTCGCTGCTGGTGCCGCTGAAGGCCCACGCCCTGCTGTTCTGGGCCATGGACCTCAATCCCGACGAGGCCATCGCCGCCGGCTGGCTGCGCGCGGACTCTTTCACTGGCCGCACCCTCGCCGCTGTGCAACTGCAAAGCATGCGCCGCGCCACCGCCATCATCGCTCTTGACCGCTTCATGCGCGACCGCATGATCTCCAAGGGCCTGCCGCCGGATAAAATCGCGGTCGTTCCTCCCTGGACGCATGATCTCGTGCGTTTCGACGCCACCCGCCGCCAACAGTTCCGCGCGGCTCATGGGCTCAGCGGCAAGTTTGTGGTCATGTATTCCGGTAACCACAGCCCGTGTCATCCGCTCGACACCGTGGTCCAAGCCGCGCAACGCCTTGCCGGGGAAGCACGCATCGTCTTCTGCTTCGCCGGCGGCGGCAGCGAGTACCGCAAGCTGCAGGCGCTCGCCCGCGAGCGCAGCATGTCAAACATCGTGTTTCTGCCTTATCAGCCGCTGCCAGAACTGGGCTCGTCGTTGTCGGCGGCGGACCTGCACCTGGTGGTCATGGGCGATCCGTTCGTCGGCATTATTCATCCCTGCAAGATTTACAACGTTCTGCGCGTGGGCGCTCCAGTGCTTTACATCGGGCCTGCGGAAAGCCACATCGCCGACCTGTTCGCCGGTCTGGGCTCGGACCTGGTCCGGTCCGCGCGTCATGGAGACGTGGACGCCGTCGTCGCCCACATTCTCGCCGCCGTCGAACAGGGTCGAATGCCCGTCCAGCGCCACATCGATTTTGCCGCCCGCTACTCGCAGGAACTCCTGGCCCGGCAGATGGTTGCTCTGGTGGATGCTGCCTGCGCTCAGAATACGAGCCACACGGATCACTTTTCTGGGGTGGATCGGTAGGTCACTGAGCAACTTGGTTCGCCTGTGGAAATCTTTTTCCTGGGACCTGGGGTCGCTTCCTGTACCATTCCAAGCATCATAATTCATGCATTTGCGCCACGACGTTGAGGAGCGCATCAGTGTTCCTAATGAGTCTGAGCAGTTTTGCTCTTTCCCTCCTGCTCTCATTGTTGCTTACGTGGGTGGTCAGGAACCGGGCGCTGAAGAACGGCTGGGTCTCGCTCCCGCAATCCGAACGCCACGTCCACACGGTTCCGCTGCCGCGCATCGGCGGAGTCGCCATTTTCGGCGCCCTGGTGATTTCGCTCACCGCGGTTCTCTACTACATGGGCCGCCACCCGGTGCGTCAGGCATTTCACATGCGCACCATGGCATTTCTGCTCGTGCCCGGGACGATCGTTTTCCTGCTCGGCCTCTACGACGACATCCGCGGTATCGGCCCTTACTGGAAGTTCGCCATTCAGGGGGTCGCCGCCGCCATCGTGTTTGCCGGCGGACTACGCATCATGAGCCTGCCCCTCCTGTTCGGCTCCTCGCAGTTCGGGTGGCTGGCTTCGCTGGCGATCACCATTGTTTGGATTCTCTGGATCACCAATGCCTTCAATCTGATTGACGGCGTTGACGGCCTGGCAACCGGCTCCGCGCTCTTCTCTACCTTCGTCGTTCTCATCGTTTCGGCGCTCAACGGCAACCAATTCGGATTGCTCCTGACTGCTACCCTCTCGGGCGCTCTGATCGGATTTCTCCGCTTCAATTTCAATCCCGCGACTATCTTCCTCGGCGACTGCGGCAGCCTGTTCGTCGGCTTCATGCTCGGCTCGCTGGCCCTGTATGGTCAGAAATCGCCGACCATGGTCGCCGTCGCCATCCCCGTGGTTTCCTTCGGCCTGCCCATCCTGGAAACGATGGTTTCCGTGGTGCGCCGCTTCATGAACGGCAAGCCGCTCTTCGCTGCCGACCGCGAACATATCCACCACAAGCTGCTCAAACGCTTTACGCCGCGCCAGACCACGCTCATCCTCTACGCCGTTTCCGCAATGTTCGGACTGCTCAGCTTGTTTCTGCTGCTGCCCGGCGGCGGGCCGGTCGCCCTGGTGCTGGTCGTGCTCGGCGGAATCGTCTGGGTGGGGGCCCAACATCTCGGCTATCAAGAAGTTTTCGAGCTTCGCCGCGTCGCCCAGCGTACCTTCGATCAGAAGCAGGTCATCGTCAACAACCTCGCGGTGCGTCGCGCCGTCGCCAGCTTCGCCGAATCCAGAAGTGTCGAAGCCGTGCGGCTCGAATTGGAAAGCGCCTTCGCGGAAAACGAATTCGACGGCTACGAACTGGAGTACGTACCGGCGTCCGCCACGGGCCATGCGCCGGAAATCCGCATGGCGTGGTGCAAGCCCCATGCGATCGAGATCCTCGGCAAGTCCGCCGTGTGGCGGATGGACCTCGCGCTGGCCAGCGATGACAGGGGGCACGGCCATTTCCGCGTTTATCGTGAGTACTCCGAAAGGCCGCTGATGCTCGACATTAACCTGCTGACGCACTACTTCCCAGGCGAACTGGCCCAAGCGCTGGATCGTGCCCACGCGGCCGAGATCACCGCCGAGGAAGCCCTGGACGCTGCCGCTGGCCAGCAGCCGCTGCGGCCGTACCAATCGCAGGCGTGATGCGCCGCGGCGGGGCATGTGGCGGTACTAAGCCCCTATTGACCTGGCGCCCGCGGGCTTGATCTGCTGTTCTGAACGGAGGGGAGCTTGGAAAGTATCAATCGACGCGTACTGGTGACCGGTGCCGGCGGGTTTATCGGCCATCACCTGGTGAAGCGACTCAAGACCGAAGGCTGCTGGGTCCGCGGTGTGGACATCAAGCAACCCGAGTACGAGCCCTCGGCGGCCGATCAGTTCGAACTGCTCGACCTGCGCGCTTGGGGCAATTGCCTGCTCGCCACCCGCGGCAACATTGACCAGATCTATAACCTGGCGGCCGACATGGGCGGCATTGGCTACATCACCGCCTCGCTGGCCGACATCGCGCGCAACAACACGCTCATCAACACTCACATGCTGGAAGCGGCGCGCAGCAATGGCGTTCGCCGGTTTCTCTACTCCTCCTCCGCCTGCGTCTATGCCGGATACAAGCAGAAGGACGCGGAGATCGCGCCGCTGAAGGAAGAGGACGCCTACCCCGCCGATCCCGAACCCGGCTACGGTTGGGAGAAGCTTTACGCCGAGCAGCTCTGCCAGTACTACTGGCATGACTTCAAGTTCGAGACCCGCATCGTGCGCTTCCACAACGTGTACGGGCCGCTCGGCACCTACGACGGCGGCAAGGAGAAGGCGCCGGCGGCCATTTCGCGCAAGGTGGCGCTGGCCCGTGACGGCAGCGAGATCGAGATCTGGGGCGACGGCCAGCAGACACGTTCCTTCATGTACATCGACGATTGCGTGGAAGGGCTGCTGCGCCTGATGGCCTCCGATTTCCGCGATCCGCTCAACCTCGGGCGCGACGACTTGATCTCGGTGGACGACCTGGTCAACCTGGTGGCGCGCATCGCCGGCAAAAAGCTTCACATCCGCCATGACCTCAGCAAGCCCCAGGGCGTGCGCGGCCGCAACAGCGACAACACGCGGCTCCGCAAGGTGCTGGGCTGGGAGCCCAAGATTACGCTGGAGCAGGGCCTGGCGGTCACCTACCGCTGGATCGAAGGCGAGCTTGCCAAAGCTGGGCGCTTATCGGCAAAGGCTGCGGCGACGGCGCATTAGAGCCGTTTCTCTGTGGCCGATGCCGAGCGAGGGAGTGCTCCCGCGCGTTTTTTCCGGCGCGGGAAGCCCGAGTCGAGGGGTCTCGGTGTTTGCTCTCGCGGCTACACCAATTCTGAAACTGCCCTACTGACGCGTTCGCTCATCATGAGTTGCTGGAGCGCGTTCGCCCTTGAGCGTGTGTCTCGGCGTCGCAGTAACTCTTGAGGTATTAACCCTCTCGAATGGGTATTGCAGACCCCCTCCCCCCTATCCAGGAGCAAGGTTCACGGCGCAAGGCTCACGGCAAGAAGCAGTTGCGGCGGCGCGGTAGCCTCGATACCTGACAAATCTCCACGGTATGCCGACGGTAACCGTAGGTTACCGGAGGCGGCTTCGTTAACCGAAAGGGTAACTTCTGCGGCCCGAAATTTCATCTGCAATGATAACCAAGTGGGTAACAAGAGTTCCTTGGGCCTACGGCCTGAGGATTTCGGCAACAGGCTCTCGGCACTTCGTGCCTCACGCCTGCTAAGCGCCTCAAGTTGTCAAAGAACTAAACAGCGGCTGTGATCAACACAACCACCTCGGCGCATTGTGCGCAAGATCAGGATAGCGGGTTGGGGAGGAGATGTCTGTGACAAGCAACCGGAAAAACAGAAATTGTGAGTGAGTGATTCCCGTTTTGGGAAGAGTTGGCGGTAGTCCGCAGTTCGTAGTCGGTTGTTCGGAAATACGAACGCCCCCGCAGGGGCGTTCAGAGGTCGCTTAAAAGCGTCGCCTCACGACGAAAGCTTACTAAGATTAGTCGAGCAATCGCCGCTCAAGTACACTGCGGAGAAGGATACTGCTCGACCTCATTCCCGTCAATGGAGTTATTCATGGCTAACGAAGACTACATCTTGGGCCTTGACCTTGGAACGCGCTCATTGGGGTGGGCAGCTGTCGGTGCGGACAGGAAAAGAGTGTGTGGCATCGGCGTTCGCGTGTTTGAGGCGGGAGCAGATCCCGTCAAGTTTGCTGTCGGGAGAACCGATTCGTCGAACGCCGCAGAGCGGCGCCGCGCACGTTTGCAGCGGCGGCAAACGCGGCGCCGCGCAGCAAGGCAGTCAGAATTGTTCGCCCTGCTGCAATTCAAAGGGTTACTCCCGGGTGCGAGCACTGGCCGGCGCACTTCGCCAGAAGTCCGTCAAGAAATACTGCATGGACCCGCCCGCAGCAAGGAAAAGAAGGGTCTGGATCACGAACTGCTGAGGCGCGTTCGTGCCTGGTATCCGGAGGTGCAGCAAGTCGAACATGTGATGCCTTATCTCCTTCGGGCTCGTGCGCTGGATCATCGCCTTGAACCCGAGGAACTTGGCAGGGCACTTTACAGTCTTGGGCAGCGACGCGGTTACGAGAGCAATCGGAAGGCAGGACGTGGGCGGACTGAGGGAGCTGTTGAAGGGGCAGCGTCGCCACGCAAACGCTCAAAACGCACTCTCCAGGAACCGGCTAATGCTGAAGAGGAAACCGGCAGGGTGCTGGCTGGGATCGCGGACCTGGATCGGCGAATGAAGGACAAAAACGCCCGGACCCTCGGCGAGTATTTCGCTAACTGCAACCCGCTGGAACGGCGCGTTCGGGGCGAGTACACGGCACGCCAGATGTTCAAACATGAATTCGAGGCAATTTGGGACAATCAGGCCGAGTACGCAGACTGGCAAGAACTTCTGGGTGACGCGAGATTCAAGGGCCGCGTTTACCGTCTCCTTTTTTACCAGCGGCCCGTGGCAACAAACAAACACCTGATCGGCCGATGCCGGTTGGAGCGAACCAAGAGGCGTGCGCCGACGAGCTGCCTCGAAGCGCAGCAATTTCGGGTGCTCCAGAAGGTGAATGACATCACGGTCATCGACGGTTTGGATGAGTGGGAACTTTCGTCTGAAGATCGGTCGAAACTGGCGGATGAGTTGGGACGAAGAGCCGAGATGTCATGCCGCCAAATTCGTGATTTTCTCGGCATCTCCGGAGGAGCCCACCTGAATTTGGAGCGCGCTGCCGGAAAGTTGAACCCAGAGCGAAAGGTCAAGGGAAACCGCACAGCCTCGCACATGCGCCAAGTGTTTGGCAGTGGGTGGAAGGAATTCACGGATAATCAAAAAAACGAAATCGTACAACGGTGGATGGACGAGCAGGATGGGCCCAAGCTGGTCGAGTGGGCCCAACAGCGACTAGGGCTATCAGCGGACCAGGCGCGGATGCTTGCCAGCAAAGAAGCAGAGGATGGATATTCCAAACTATCGTTGGAGGCGCTGAGGAAGCTTCTGCCGCTGATGGAGAGAGGGGTGCCGTTCAAGACGGCGGAAGAGGATCGCTACGGAAATAGTTTTTCTGGTAATGAGAAACACGACTTTCTTCCACCGCTATGTGATGTTTTGCCGCATGTTCCCAACCCTGCCGTGAGGCGCGCGCTGACCGAGTTGCGCAAGACGGTAAACGCAATCATCCGCAAATTCGGGAAGAAACCACGTGAGATTCGAATCGAGTTGGCGCGCGATTTGAAACGGAACATGGAGCAACGCCGGCTGGAAAATGAGCGCATGGAGCGAGATGCAACAGAGCGCAAGAGGCTACGGAAGCTAATTTCTATCAAGCTCGGCATCGACGAGGAGCAGGTTAAGCCCGCAGACATTGAGAAAGTGCGGCTCTGGAGAGAATGCGGCGCTGAAATAGAGAAACTTAAACTATGGGAGGAGTGCAAGGGAATATGCCCCTACACGGGTAAAAGCATCGCGTTCTCCGACTTGTTTGGATCGCCGCCACGCTTCGATGTGGAGCACATACTGCCGAAGCGGCGCTTTGCCGACGATTCATTCCAGAACAAGACGTTGTGCGATGCGGAGTTCAACCGAAAGTACAAAGCTGGATGGACGCCTTTCGAAGCCTGTGGTCCCTCCAATGAGTGGGACGGAATTCTGGAACGGGTGCGCAAAATGGGAAACCGCGAAAAGCTACGCCGGTTCCAGATCACGACGGAGGAAGAACTGGAAAAGTTCTCCGCACGAGCGTTGAACGATACACGTTACGCTAGCACGTTGGCGGCGGATTACGTAGGTGCTCTTTATGGCGGTCGTGACGAAGAGATGTTGGATTCGTTGGCGGGAACAAAGAGGCGAGTACGACGGGTGTATGTGTCGACCGGCATCAGTACCGCTGCCTTGCGGCGGGCTTGGCAATTGGAGGCTGTCGTTCGGCACTTGTTTCCGAAACCGAGGCCAAATCAGCCGGCAAAACGAAGCGACCATCGCCATCATGCGATCGACGCTGTAGTAATTGCGCTGACGAGCCAAGGGGTGGTGCAGCGTATGAGTGGTGCGGCAGCCGCTTTCCATGGGGCGCGGGGCGCGGAGAGAGTCACGTCACGATACGTAGAGGCACCCTGGCAGGATTTCGTGTCGAGCATCGAGGCCGAGGTGTCGGCTCTTAAGGTGTCTCACAGGCCCAAACGGAAACTGAACGGCAAGATTGACGACGCTAATACATATGCTGTGGCAAGAGGATTGAAACGGCAAGAGGTCCATAAGCGCAAATTCGTTTGGGAGTTGACCGCAGCTCAGATCAATGCAGAGAAGTTGATCGTAGACGGCGCTATAGCGGCTGCTGTAAAGGCAAAGTTATCCGAGATCGGCGACCCGAAGAAATTCAAGGATTCTCCACCCGCACTTCGAACGAAGAAAGGTGAGGAAATCCCGATTCGCAAGGTGCGAATTCACGTGCCAGTCAGAGTTGTAACGGTGGCAAACGGAGTTCGGGAACGAAATGTGTCCCTGGCCGAAAACCACCACATTCCGATCTTTATCGTGCGAGACGAGAATCGGCGCGAGAAGTGGGACAGTCCGGGCGTGGTCAGCCGCAAAGACGCACTAGATAGGTGGCAGGACCTGAAAGAAACGAAGAGCAAAGACAACTTAGTGCGACATTCGTGGCCGCATGATGATGCACCGAGACGGCTTGAATCCGAGTTTCTGTTTTCACTTATGCCAGGAGACACGGTGGAAATGGACGATTCGGGTGGAAGACGAAAAGATCTGTTCATTGTGAGGACCATTAGTGAAGAAGCCAGTGGGGATGTCGAGATCGACCTCGTACGGCATTCGGAGGCAAGGAGACTAGAAGATCTGAAAAGGGTTTCTTTCAAGGATTTTCGAAAGGGACAGGGTAGCGAATTGATTCGCATTCGTTCTGTGGACCAGCTACGGGTTGCGAACTGCCGAAAAATCGCGGTCGATCCCCTCATGTTGGGACAGCCGCACTACGCTTATGACTGACCGCATCATTGACATCTCGGAAACGGCGGCGACGCTGCACGTGCGCAATGCGCAGCTTGTGATCGAGCCGGAAGGCGGGGCGGCGGCGATTACGACACCGCTCTCGGAGATCGCCGTGCTGGTCATCTCGCATCCGCGGGTGCTGATGACGCAGGCGGTGATTGCCGGGGTGGCGGAATTGGGTGGATCGGTGGTGATCTGCGATCAGAAATATCTGCCGGTCGCCATGATGCTCCCGGTGCAGGCGCACGGCACGCAGGCGGAGCGGTTCGCCAAACAGGCACTGGCGTCGCTGCCGTTGCGCAAGCGGCTGTGGCAGCAGATTGTGCGCGCCAAGATTCGCAACCAGGGCCGCTTGTTGGAGGAGCTGCACGGCCACGATGGCGGGCTGTTGGCGATGGCGGAACGGGTCCGCTCCGGCGATGCCGGCCAACTGGAGTCGCAGGCGTCGCGGCGTTATTGGCCGCTTCTGTTCGCCGATGCGAAATTCCGGCGCGGCAGCGAGGGGCCGGACCAGAATAGCCATCTGAATTACGGCTACGCGGTGCTGCGTGCCATGGTGGCGAGGGCGGTGTGCGCCGCAGGGCTGCACCCGTCGTTCGGACTCAAGCATCACAACCGTTACGACGCATTTTGCCTGGCCGACGACCTGATGGAGCCCTTTCGCCCGCTGGTGGACCGCGCCGTGTATTTTTGGATCCAGGACCACGATCCGATTCAACTGCTGGACAAGCATGCCAAAGCGCGCCTGATCGGCGAAATCCAGCGACGGTATGAATCCGGGGGAGAAGAAAGAAGCTTGTTCGACCTCGCAGGCAAGGCGGCGACCAGTTTGGCGCGCGCCCTGCTGGGCGAAAGCAACGCAATGGAAATTCCGGATGTGAGCTATGCTGCCGCAACCGCTGTCCGCGTTTCGTCCCATGTGGCTGATGGCAATGTTTGACCTGCCGGTGGAAGACAAGGAAGACCGGCGCAATTACACGCGTTTCCGCAAGGCGCTGCTCAAGGATGGCTTCATGATGCTGCAGCTCTCGGTGTATGCGCGTTATTTGCCGAGCGAAGAAGCCGCCGAGGCTCACCGTAAGACCGTGCGGAGCGCAGTCCCGCCGCTGGGCCAGGTGCGGCTGATCGCGGTTACCGATCATCAGTTCGGGAAAATGGAAGTTTTTTATGGAAGAAAGCCGCGCAAACCGGAGGAACCGCAGAGCCAGATGCTGCTTTTCTGAGCCAGGAACGAAGCGAATCCCGCGTAAGCTCAGGAGCTTACGCGGGACGAAGTGTACTTGAGCGGTGAATCTCGGCCAACCCTAGCTCAGCGTCGGCTGGGGGTGGTTGGCTGCGGAGTGTACTTGAGCGGTGAATCTCGGCCAACCCTAGCCGGAACGGAGGAATACGTTTTTACGGTCACAGTGTACTTGAGCGGTGAATCTCGGCCAACCCTAGCAGCGATCGACAGGGTAGCCGCTCCCGTGCCAGTGTACTTGAGCGGTGAATCTCGGCCAACCCTAGCTCAAACCTTTGCCGACGCGCTGGAGGTGATAGTGTACTTGAGCGGTGAATCTCGGCCAACCCTAGCTGTTCTCCGCAAGCATCGCGGCTTTCACCTAGTGTACTTGAGCGGTGAATCTCGGCCAACCCTAGCAAGAAGTTCGAGTTTGCCATCCTGGACCTGGAGTGTACTTGAGCGGTGAATCTCGGCCAACCCTAGCCACGGACGATATCGAGACCTTGTTCCGCGCAGTGTACTTGAGCGGTGAATCTCGGCCAACCCTAGCCTTCACTCCGCACCGCCTTCCTCGAGGCCGAGTGTACTTGAGCGGTGAATCTCGGCCAACCCTAGCGGATTCCAACGCCGGGAACGAGATTCGCGAAGTGTACTTGAGCGGTGAATCTCGGCCAACCCTAGCGCCCAACGGCGCGAGTACTCCGCCCATGCCAGTGTACTTGAGCGGTGAATCTCGGCCAACCCTAGCCAAAACTCTCAAGGACTCGCTGCGCGATTTAGTGTACTTGAGCGGTGAATCTCGGCCAACCCTAGCCGCAAACCATCACCGACAAATTGCTGCTGGAGTGTACTTGAGCGGTGAATCTCGGCCAACCCTAGCATGATCTGCAGGCGGTGCTTGGCCGCGACGAGTGTACTTGAGCGGTGAATCTCGGCCAACCCTAGCGAAACTCAGCGCGGTGCGCGCTGCCGCGGAAGTGTACTTGAGCGGTGAATCTCGGCCAACCCTAGCCGGCTGCGGCCCACATTGCGGCCGTGAAAGAGTGTACTTGAGCGGTGAATCTCGGCCAACCCTAGCGATGTCCTTGTCCTTGCCGACGTGGATGGCAGTGTACTTGAGCGGTGAATCTCGGCCAACCCTAGCATGGCCTGCAGGCGGTGCTTGGCCGCGACGAGTGTACTTGAGCGGTGAATCTCGGCCAACCCTAGCGGTGATGTTTGCCGGCGGCTGCCGACAAACATCACGGCCAAGGTTGCTCAACTAAGAGGAGGATTCCCCAGCTCACCGTGCGATGAGTCACGCCGCCGTGCTGCCCCTGATGGAAGTGACGTTGGGCTCAAACAGTTCGTCGCTGCCCACATCGAAGACGCGGTTCAGGCGCGCCCGGAAGTTTTCAAACGCGATCTGCGCTCCCAACTCGAGCAACTGCTCCACCGAGAACTGGCTGCGCAAGCGCTCGTACAGTTCGTCAGACACATTCGACGGAGCGGTTGCCATCGCGTCCGCCAGTTCAATGACCAGGCGCTCGACATCACTGAGTCCGGACAGATCGTCACCGCGAAGGGCGAGCAACTTGTCGTCGGACAAGCCGGCTTTTCTGCCCACGGCAGAATTGATGTCCACTCAAAACGGACAGCCGACGCGCGCCGCGGTGCGCACCTTGGCCAACTGCGTAAGGCGCAACGACACGCGCCGCTTTCGTCCCAGGGCGGTTTCCATGGCGATCCCGCCCCAGACAATGCCGGGTACCCGCATCTGGATTTTTGCCGGCGTAAGGTCCTTGCCGAACATCTTGCGCATGGTGCCGTAAAACCAGCGCAAATGCCAGGGCGCCTGATTTTTCTCCAAGCCCGGAACGCGCGCCATACACACCTCCGCTTAGTATTGATGCGCGGTGCGGGATTTTGTTTTCCGGCGTGCCGGCGATTTTTCGATCCGCGTTTGCCGTTTGACCAGCCCGCTGACTAGCTCGTAAACTTAGAACTTAGACCCCGCCCTTGGCCGCCCCGGACGTTTCGTCTGCGTCCTGGGTCTCCGGAGTGCTTCAGGAGCTTTGTGTTAACGCGATTCTCCCGTCAAATGGTGCGGTTGGCGCTGTGCCTGCTGGCGCTGCCGGCAGCGGCACAAACGACCTCGAAAATCACGCTGGAAACCAGTGAGACCATCTTCAGCGTGCTGGCCGCCATCAACAACTGCGGTTACGATGCCGGGGCAAGCAACGAGGGCATCCGCGCGCAAGTGAACGCCGAAGTGGCGAAGGCGGTGAGCGGGTCGAAGGAAGCGCAGGCAGCGAGCGCGAAGATGTGCGCGTTCTACCGCGATCATCAGAAGGCGGAATCGGCCCGCGAGCTGGCGCAGTACGTCTCGCTGGCATTGAACTTGGGCGAGGCGCCGAAGTTCAACCTCAAGGTCAAAGAGGCCGATATGCCGCCGGACGCGTATTACGTGCTGGGTTTCGTGCCGTTGCTGGCGCGATTCGCGGAGACGGCGAAGCTGCATCACATCTGGGAGGAGCACCGTTACCAGTACGAGGAGCTGGCGGCGCGCTTCCACGATCCGGTGTCGAAGATGATGCTGACCACCGACCTGTACCTGCGGCTGCCGCTGAGCGGGTACCTGGGCCGGACCTTCACCGTGTACATGGAACCGATGGCGGCGCCCGGGCTGGTGAACGCACGCAATTACGGCGTGGATTACTTCATGGTGGTTGCGCCCGCCGGCAAGGCGTTGGGCATCGACCAGATCCGCCACACGTATCTGCACTTCATCCTCGACCCGATGCTGCTCAAACGCGCTGGGGCGATGGAGCGAATGTTGCCCTTGCTGAAGACGGTGCAGAGAGCGCCGCTGGAGGAGAGCTACAAGCGCGACATTTCGCTGCTGGTGATCGAATCGATGATTCGGGCCATCGAAGCGCGGTTGTCGGCCAGCGGCAAGAATGCCGAGCCGATGCGGCAGCGCGAGGCGGAGGAGGCGGTCGAGGAAGGCTTCATTCTGACGCGCTATTTCTACGAGCAACTAGTGAAATTCGAGAACGAGCCGGTGGGCCTGCGCGACGCTTTGCCCGACTGGCTGTACTACCTGGATGTGGGCCGCGAGAGCAAGCGAGCGGAAGGGGTCCGGTTCGCGGCCAGCGGCGCGGCACCGGAGGTGCTGTCGACGGTCGCGCCGCAAGCCGGATTGCTGGACCTGGCGGAACAGCGGCTGGATGCGGGCGACTACGACAGTGCGCATCACCTGGCGGAGCAGGCGCTGGATCAGAACAAAGAAGACGCCGGGCGGGCGCTGTTTATCCTGGCCAGGGCGGCCACCCTGAACCGGGACATCAACGGGGCGCGGGATTACTTCGAGCGCACGGTGCAAGTCGCGCGCGATCCGAAGCTGCGCGCCTGGGCACACATTTACCTGGGCAGGATTTCCGACATCCAGGCAAACCGCGCCGCTGCCGTGGAGCACTACAAGGCGGCGCTGTCAGCGGGAGACATAACCCCGGAGACGCGCGCGGCGGCTGAGCGCGGCCTCCAGCAGCCGTATGAGCCGCGACGTCAATAAAGTTCTCCGGCGGCGGAGCCGTGCAAGGCGACGGTCCGCGCCGGCTGAGGAGAAAAGGATAATGAAGCGCTTGTTCATGCTGACGGTCTTTATCGGCGCGGCGATCACGACCGCGCTCGCGCAGGGGAAGGTAGAGCCGGCCAACCCTAAGTCGCCGACGGTCAACCCGGGGCAATCCGGGCAAATGGGAAACCCGCCCCAGAGCCAGCCAGCCGCCCCGACGCCGCCCCCGCAAATGAGCCAGGGCGGCAAAGCCATGCCGCAGGCGAAGTCGCAGGAGGAATACAAGGCCTACCAGGACGCCATCGCCGCAACGGGGCCGGCCGCCGGGGAGGCTGCCGCCGAGGCCTTCGCCGCCAAGTATCCGGACAGCGAGCTGCGGGCGCTGATCTACCGCAAGGCAATGTACGACTACCAGAACGCCAACAACGGCGACAAGACGGTGGAAATGGCGAAGAAGTTGCTGGCCATCGATCCCAAAAATCCCGAGGGGCTGGTGACCTTCGCCACGGTTACCGCGCAGAGCACGCGGGAGACTGATCTTGATCGCGAGGAGCGCTTGAACGAGGCAGTCAAGGACGCCAACAAGGCGCTGGAGACCATCGATACCGACCTGCTGATCCCGGCCAATGCGCCGCCGGAGCGAGTGCAGGCTTTCAAGAGTTCGATGCGAGCGATGGCGTATGACGCGCTCGGCACCGTGGCCATGGTCAAGAAGGACTATCCCGCGGCGGAAACCAACCTGCGCAAGTCGGCGGAACTGAATGCGCAGCCGGACCCGGTAACGTATCTCCGGCTGTCGGTAGCGTTGGACCAGCAGAAGAAATACCAGCAGGCGCTGGACGCTGCGAACAAGGCGGTGCAGTACTCGGCGGATGCGCCGCAGGCCAACAACCTGGCGAAGATGGAGCGCGATCGGCTGCAAAAACTGCTGAGCGCGCCACCGCCGGCCGCGACACCGGCACCAACGTCGCCAACGCCCAGCCTACCGCCGGCTGCGAAGCCGCCGCAGCAGTAAAGGCGAAGACCAGAGGAGTTTCAGAATTGGTGTAGCCGAGAGAGGAAACACAGAGAACCCGCGACTCGGGTTGTCCGCGCTGGAAAAAACGCGCGGGAGCCGTCCCTGGCTCGGGATGACATCGGCTACGCAGCGGTGTGGTGGGATGAGGGGCCAGTTTATCTGATGCTTGGGACGCAACGGTCGATATGAAAGCGCGAGACATCGGTGCATTGGAAGAAGCACTGGACCATCATTTCTCTCGTCCTGAACTTCTCCAGCAAGCGCTGACCCACAGTTCGCATGCCCGCGAGGCGGAGTCCCGGAACGGCGGCGAGCCGAATTTCGTACCTGATAACGAACAGCTCGAGTTCCTGGGCGACGCCGTGCTCGGGTTCGTCACCAGCCAGGAGCTTTTCCAGCGTTTTCCGCAGTTCAGCGAGGGCGAGCTGTCGAAGTTGAGGGCATACCTGGTTAGCGAGAAGCACTTGATCCGCGCCGCCAAGCAGTTGCAGATCGGACGCTATCTGCGGCTGGGGCGGGGGGAAGATAAAAGCGGCGGACGCAGCAAGACAGCGCTGCTGGTGGACGCGCTGGAGGCGGTGGTCGCGGCCATGTACCTGGACGCGGGACTGGAGAAGGCCCGGGCCTTGATTCTGGACGAGATTCTGGAGCCGGAACTGGAGCAGATGGCCAAGGGCAGCGGCGACCTGCTGCCGGTAAACGACTTCAAGTCGGCATTACAGGAGACGGCGCACTCGATGGGCTGGTCGCAACCGTCTTACGTGCTGGTCAAGGAGCGCGGGCCGGAGCATCAGAAGACGTTCACCGTGGAAGCTCGTGTGCGCACCCATGGCGAACACCAGCAACCGGAAATTGCCGCCCGCGGCGAGGGTCTTACCAAGAAACAGGCCGAGCAGGGCGCGGCCAGCAAAGCACTGGAGTACTTACGCAGTCTGGACAATCCCAGTCCGAAGTCGGCGCGCCGGAGCCAGCCAGCGGAGCCGTAGTGCCGCCGGGGACCCTCGATCACGCAGCGGAGCCGGCGGCGTCGATGGCGCCCGGTCCCGAGCAAGCCAACAGCTCGGTCCCACAGCAACGCCTTCCTCAAGCAGGCACGGGATGGTTGGGGTCGGTGCAGTCGCTGGCCGGCACGGTGGTGATCGCCGTGTTCGTCATTACCTTTATTGTGCAGGCGTTCCAGATTCCATCCGAGTCCATGGAGAACACCTTGCTCATCGGCGATTACCTGCTGGTGGACAAGGTGCATTACGCCAGCGGAGGGCACTGGGGGAGCTTGCTTCCCTATTCGCCAATCCAGCGCGGCGATATCATCGTGTTCCGCTATCCGGTGCACCCAGCGCAGCATTTCGTGAAGCGGGTGATCGCGACCCCGGGCGATCGCGTGCGGCTGATCAACAAGCAGGTCTGGGTGAACGGCAAGCCAGTGAAGGAGAAGTACGTTTTGTACCGCTCACCGGTGCGCGACTATTATCGCGATGACTTCCCCGATCTGAACTATCTGTCGGCCAACGTGGAAGCGCGATGGTGGCTGCGGTTGCGCACGCTGGTGCGCGGAGGCGAACTGGTGGTCCCGCCCGACCAGTATTTCGTGCTGGGCGACAACCGCGACGAGAGTCTGGACAGCCGCTACTGGGGATTCGTGCCGCGCGGTAACATCATCGGGCGGCCGCTGCTGATCTACTGGTCGTTCCGGAACCCGGAGCCGTACTCCGGGCCGCACGACGAGGATGGTAAACTCACTCGCTTGGCTTACATGATTACGCATTTCGTGCAGGAGACGCGCTGGGACCGCGCCTTCCGCGTGGTGCGCTGAGCCGACCGGAGGCACGTGGCGAAGCACGCAAGAGCAGCCGTCGAAATCGAAAAGCCGCCTGTTCAGGAAAAGAAGGGCGAGACCAAGGCGGAATTCATACAGTCCATGGCGCTGGTGCTGGCGGTAGGACTGTTTATCATTACCTTCTGCCTGCAGGCGTTCGAGATTCCCTCCAGTTCGATGGAGAACACGCTGCTGATCGGCGACCACGTATTCGTGGACCGCGACACCATGGGCCCGAAAACGCGCTGGATGCCGCTGATCCCGTACCACCAGGTCAAGGACCAGGACATCGTGGTCTTCCTCTCGCCCGCCGAACCGGGCCTGTACGTGGTGAAACGCATTATCGGCCAGCCCGGCGACCGCATTCACCTGCAGGACGGCGCCGTCTATCGCAACGGCCAAAAGCTGAACGAGCCCTACGTCATCCATAACGGAAGCTATAACCTGTATCGCGATAATTTTCCCGCCATTCCGCCGGGCGAGGCCAACTCGGTCACGCCCGACTGGCACCTAGCGATGAGCAACTCCATCGAGAACGGCGAACTAGTGGTGCCGCCGAACCGTTACTTTGCCATGGGCGACAACCGCGACGTCAGCTACGACAGCCGCTATTGGGGATTCATTCCGCGGGAGAACATCATTGGCCGCCCGATGTTCATTTACTGGTCGTTTGAAACGCCAGCCGGACAATACCTGAAGACGGGCATCGGCGACCGGTTGGCGTTCATGGCGCGCGTGCTGATCCACTTTTTCGACCTGACTCGCTGGCACCGCATGCTGAGACTGGTGCGCTGATGTCGCGCTACATCAAGGGGCGGACGATCGCGGCGGCAGCAATCCTGCTTGTGGTCGCGATCTTCCTGGTGCCGCTGATCAACGTCAGCCGATATCGCTTGCGAGTTGCCGACGCGCTCAGCCGCGCGCTGGGACGGCCAGTCAGCGTCGGTGCAGCCCACCTGCGGCTGTTTCCTTATCCAGGGCTGGTGCTGGAACGGCTGGTGGTGCAGGACGATCCGGACTACAGTGCCGAGCCCCTGCTGCATGCGGACCAGGTCAAGGCCACGCTGCGGCTGACGTCGCTGTGGCGCGGGCGGCTGGAAATTGCGCGACTCAGCTTGTCATATCCGAGCCTGAACCTGGTGCGCGCGGGCAACGGTCACTGGAACCTGGAACCGCTGCTGGAGCGGGCTCGCCAGATTCCCACGGCGCCGACGAGCAAAAGGATCGCCGAAGTGCGCCCCCGCTTCCCCTACATCGAGGCGACGGGCGGTCGCATCAACCTGAAGCTGGGCCAGGAAAAGACGGTCTACGCCTTGAGCAATGCCGATTTCGCGCTGTCGCTGCCCTCGGAAGACGTCTGGCAGCTTGAACTGGAGGCGCGCCCGGTGCGCACCGACGCGAACTTGAGCGACACCGGTAGCGTCGGGGTTTCGGGCACGATCCAGCGTGGCTCGACCCTCACCGACACGCCGCTGGACCTGCGCGTCGTGCTCAAGCGCGCCCAACTGGGGCAGCTCACGACCGTCATCTACGGACGCGATCGCGGCTGGCGCGGCACGGTAAATGTTTCCGCCACATTGCGCGGCACGCCCGCCGCGCTTAAGATCGCGGGCGACGCGTCGGTGGACGATTTCCGGCGCTACGACATCGGAACACGAGGCCCCCTGCGCCTGGCAGCGCATTGCAGCGCAGCATTCAGCACCCGAACGCAGCAGCTCACCGACATCTCCTGCCGTGCGCCGGCGGGTCCGGGTGCGGTAGAGGTCTACGGCGGCATCGCCGGGATTCTGCCGCTGCGAAGCTACGCGCTGGCAGTCACGGCGAGGGATCTGCCGGCATCCGGCCTGATAGCGCTGGCGCTGCGCATGAAGAAAGACCTGCCGGAAGACTTGCAGGCGAACGGGACGGTCAACGCCGCATTTGATTTCAAGAATTGCGACGGGGCCGGATGGTGGAAGGGGACCGGCGCTACGTCCGGGCTGAAGCTGAGTTCGAAATCGATGAGCGCTCCGCTGGTTCTGGGCAAGCTTGAACTGGTGTGGGGTGTTCCCGCGGCGCCGTCGGGAAAACGCGCCGGCATGAGCGTGCCTTCCGACACAGTGCTGCGCGTCAGCGCGTTTCCCGTCGACCTGGGTGGCGCCGAGCGCGCCAAAGCGCAGGCATGGTTCTCGCACGAGGGCTACAACATTGCTCTGCAGGGAGAGGCGCGCGTCAAGCGGCTGCTGGAAGTGGCGCATGCGCTCGGAGTGCGCGCGCCCGAGGCGACCATCACCGGGCTGGCGAATACGGACATCCAAGTGGCCGGCAAGTGGAGCCGATTCGCGGCTCCGGTGGTCACAGGAAATCTGCTTCTGCGGACGGTGACGGCGGCAATTCCCGGCATCGCCGCGCCACTGCAGGTGACCAGCGCTGCGCTGCATCTGGCGCCGGACGCGGCGGCGGTGTACGACCTGGCCGCCAGCTTCACCGGCACGCACCTGAGTTTCACCGGGTCGCTGCAAGTGCCGCGCGCGTGCCCGTCCGGCCCTTGCGCCATCGCGTTCCAGTTGCGCGCCGACCATTTCTCCACCGACGAGCTGAACCGACTGCTGAATCCGCGCGCGCAGAAGCGGCCCTGGTACGCCTTCATCGGCGGGAACCCATCGCAGCCGGCGCTGCTGGCCATCGTGAACGCGGTGGGCAAAGTATCGGCGGGACGCGTTGAGGTGAAGACGCTCACGGCAAAGCAGGCGAGCGCCGATGTCCGGCTGGAGTCGGGCGTGCTGACGTTGCGCAACCTGCATGCCGAGGTGCTGGGCGGATCTACGACGGGCGAACTGCGCGCGGACTTCAGCGCTGCACAGCCGGCCTATACCATCCATGGCAGGTTACAGCAGGCGTCCATGGCGGCGCTCGCGGCGCTCATGCGTGATGCCTGGGCAACGGGCCGAGCCAATGCGACGTATCACGTCACCGCTACCGGGTGGGACGCGGCGGCGCTGCGCGCTTCCGCGCTGGCGACGGTTAAATTTGACTGGCACGATGGCAGCCTGGCACACCTGGCGTTGAACGATGCGCCAGCGCCGCTGAAATTCCGGCAGTTCCAGGGTGAGCTGGCGCTTGCCGACAATCAATTCACCTTCAAGCCGAGCAAAATGGAGACCCCCGGGGGCATCTATGTGGTGAGCGGAACCGCCGCTCTCGATCGGCAGCTCGGACTAAGGCTGATGCGCGGCAAGACGAAGGCTTACGACGTCAGCGGCACGCTGGAAAAACCGCGCGTCACGTCCGCTGAGGTGCCTCCGACGCAAAGAGCCGCGATCAAGCCATGAAGATTGCCGTTTTCTTCGTTCTTGTTCTGCTGCCGAGCTCTGCGGGTGCGCAACAACCATCCGCCGCCTCCGCTACGCAGGCGATGTACAACGCTGCCGCCGCCAGCGCCGAGGCCAAGTTTCGTCACGTCGAAGAGAATGCGCGCCGCCATCCGCCCGACCAGACGCCGACCGTGCTCACGGAGCGCGAGATCAATGCCTACCTCAATTCGGGCCAGGTACAGCTTCCGGTAGGCGTGCGCTCGGCGCGATTCGCGGCGCAGAACGGCGTCGTGAATGCCGCCGCGCGGGTGGATTTCGACGCCATCACGGCGCAGTCGAAAACGCCGAACCCGCTGCTGTCGTTGTTCAGCGGTATTCACGATGTACACGCGATGGCGCACGCCTCGGGCAGCGGCCGTAAGGGGCGCGTCCACATTGATTCCATCGACATTGACGGCGTCACCGTGCCGCGCGTGGCGTTGCAGTTCTTCCTCGACCGCTACATCCGCCCCAAGCATCCCGAGGTCGGACTGGACAGCGTCTTCGCCCTGCCGGCGCGGATTGACATCGCCACCGTGGGCGACCACCAGCTCATGCTCACACAGAAGTAGCGGCCCGAGGCCACTCGCGTTTACACTCTCTGGAATAGCCTGCGGCTCTGTTGCGCGAAGGACATCCAATCGCTATGCAGCGTTTCGAGTACCGCAACCTGACGCCCACGCCCGAAGCCGAGAAGACATTTCTGGGCTGGATCGAGCGGCTGGACCGAGACTTCCAGGACCGCGATGTCGAGCGCCGCAACGTAATCGTGCGCGACACCTTGCACGAGATCTATCTCGGGCGGAAGTACGAGGCACCAGACCCGGCGAGGCACTCGCCGGCGCAGTTGGCGCAGTTGTACGGCTTCGATCCGCGTAATGCGACGCTCGAACCGGAATACTACGGCGACATGGACGCCGCCAAGTACGCCGAGCGCAAGCCGCTGATCTGGTTGTGGATGATGTTTGACCGGTCGCCGCTCGGCTTGAACCACTGGCTGGGCTTCCGCATGAGGTACATGATTGCGTCGCACGTGCTCAAGCACCTCGGCAAGAACGTGAAGATTTTTCACGGAGTGGAGATCTCCTTCGGCTACAACTTGACCATCGAGGACAACTGCGTCATTCATAAGTACGTGCTGTTGGACGACCGCGGCGAGATCATCATTCACGAAGGTTCGTCGGTATCGGATTACGCCAACATCTATTCGCACTCGCACGACCTGAACGACAGCATGTTGGTGAGCAACGTGCTAACCGAGATCGGGCCCAAGGCGCGCATCACGTATCACGCCACCGTACTCAGCGGAGTCAACATCGGCGAGCATGGGTTGGTGGGCTCCATGGCGGTGGTGCCGAAGAATGTGGAGCCCTATCACATCGTGGTCGGAATTCCAGCCAAGACGGCGAAGGTGAAGACGATTGCGCCGCCGGAGCTGCAACCGGCGGCCGAGCGGAAGTCGGGAACGTAATACCAGTGGCCAGTGGTCAGAAGGTAGAACGTAAGAACAGTGGTCAGTGTGCAAGAGTTGCCGGCGCTGCTGGCCACTGGCCACTAGCCACTGAACACTCGCAATGGATTGGGCCAATCGGCCCGGTAAATGCTCGTTCCGGCGTGATACCATCCATGCAGTATCCGCATGAATCGCTCGCAAGTAGAAATCCTGTATCAGATCATTGCCTTTGTGTTCGCCATTTGCGTACACGAGTCGGCGCACGCCTGGACGGCAAATCAGTGCGGCGATCCGACGGCGCGCATGCTGGGACGGATCTCGCTGAACCCGATCAAGCACGTGGACCCGATCGGCACGGTGCTGGTACCGCTGCTCGGGATGCTTTCGAACATCGGCTTTATCGGCTGGGCGAAGCCGACGCCGGTGGACCCGCGCAACTTTCGCCATGAGATCCGAGACGACATTCTGACCTCGCTGGCTGGACCGGCCAGCAACATCATGCTGGGAATCATTGCGGTGTTCGGATTATTCGTGGTGGCGCGGTTAGGCAGCCGCGGACCGGATTCTGTCCTGGAGCCCCTTGTGCTGCTCTGCGGAGCCTTCATCAATGTGAACATTCTGCTGGCGGCGTTTAACCTGATCCCGATTCCGCCGCTGGACGGCAGCCACGTCGTTCGCCACCTGCTGCCCGAGTCGGGCAGGCGGGTGTACGACATGATCGGGTATGTGGGAATCCTGCTATTGTTCCTGGCAGGCGGAAGAGTGATTGGTGTCTTCGAGTACCCGTTCATACAGTTTTTCAAGTATCTTTTGTCGGGAATCTGATGGCTCAGCAAACAAAACCGCGCGTGCTGAGCGGCATGCGCTCCACCGGCAAGCTCCACCTAGGCAATTACGTGGGCGCGCTGGATAACTGGGTAAAGCTGCAGGACAGCTACGAGTGCTTCTTCTTCGTCGCCGACTGGCACGCGCTGACCACCGATTACGCCGACACTTCCAGCATCAAACAGAACACCCTGGAGGTGCTGCTGGACTGGCTGGCCGCCGGGTTGGAGCCGGAGCGCTGCACCCTGTTCATCCAGTCGCACGTACCGCAGCACGCGGAACTGCACCTGCTGCTTTCCATGATCACGCCGCTGGGATGGCTGGAACGCGTGCCGACCTATAAAGAGCAACGCGAGAACATCAAGGAGAAGGACCTGGGGACGTACGGATTTCTCGGCTACCCGGTGCTGCAGTCGGCCGACATTTTGATCTACAAGGCGGATTACGTTCCGGTCGGCGAAGACCAGGTGCCGCACGTCGAGCTGACACGCGAGATCGCGCGCCGCTTCAACATGTTCTACGCCGGGAAACGGGCAGTCTTTCCCGAGCCGCAGCCGCTGCTGACGCCGACGCCCAAGCTGCCGGGCACCGATGGACGCAAGATGTCGAAGTCGTATGGCAACACCATCATGCTCACCGATCCCGAAGCGGCGGTGCGGGCGAAGCTGAAGACGATGGTGACCGATCCAGCGCGGGTGCGGCGCAGCGATCCCGGCAATCCCGATGTTTGCCCGGTCGGCGATCTGCACAAGATTTTCAGCGGCCCAGAAACGCTGGCGAAGGTGGATGCCGGGTGCCGCACGGCCGGGATCGGATGCATCGAGTGCAAGAGTTGGGCGGCGGACGCGCTGGTCAGCGTGCTGGCGCCAATGCAGGAGCGGCGGCGGAAGTACGAGGAAAATCCGAAGTTAGCGTGGGACGTAATCGAAGCCGGGGGCGCACGCGCCAGCAAGATCTGCGATGCCACCATGAGCGAGGTGCGCCAGTCGATGGGACTGACGAGGGAATGTGAACCGGCGCCCAACAGGGTTGGCGCGAAATAGGGACCGTAACCACAGAGGGCACAATCTCTTGAGCGGTGGGCTCATGTTTTATGACACTTAAGGGCTTGCTGGCATATCCTTTGGTTCTTCTTGCGTCGCTATGGACCGGAGCCATAGCTGAACTCATAGCTCGATATTTGTTCGTGTCGATCCGCGTCGGACGCCTCGCGCAGCATGCTGATGTTCTTTTGGCGGCCGTCGTAGACGGCATGGTAGCTGGTTGCTTTGCCTGGTTTGCCTTTTGGTGGTTAGGAATGAGGCCGCATTGGATCTTTGTTGCACTTGCTGCCGGCATGTCTTGGAACAATTTGCACCGGGTCGGAACGCGCCCTGAAATGTTTCAGGCGGTTCTGAACGCTCCACCCGAAGAAACAACCGACAGGGAAGTGTATAGATTGTTCGGTGATCTAGGCGGTCTGGGACTTGCGTGGATGTTACTTGTCCGTTATGCATAACGAGCAACCATCAGAGCCGACGAGAAAACCGAACACGCGTGACAGCGACTTCCCATTCGCAGTCTCGGTGGCGGAGGTGTATGACGGGCCGCTCGACCTGCTGCTCGACCTGATCCGCAAGCAGGACATCGACATCTACGACATTCCGATCGCGCAGATCACGGCGCAGTACCTGGCGTACGTAGAGCGGATCAAGCAGCTCGACGTGAACGTGGCCGCCGAGTTCATTTACATGGCGTCAGTGCTGATCCAGATCAAGTCGCGCATGCTGCTGCCGCGGGATCCGTCGGCGCCCGAAGACCAGGAGGGAGACCCGCGGATGGAGCTGGTCAACCGGCTGCTGGAGCACGAGCGCTTCAAGACGGCGGCGCAGATGTTGCTGCAGAAATCGCAGATCGAAGACGCGGTATGGTCCAACCCGGCGCTGAAGGAATTCAAGGACGATCCCGGAGCGGAGCCTGAGTTGGCCGCCGACGTGGTGGACCTAGTCAGGGTGTTCCAGCAAATCGTGGAGCGCGCGAAAGCGAGGCCGGTGATTGACGTGGACGAGGAGCGCGTCACGGTAGCCCAGATGATGGACTTTTTCCGCCAGCGGCTGATGATCGAAGACCGCCCCATGCGCCTGAAGCGGGTGCTGAGCGCGCTGCAATCGCGACCGGCGCTGATCTGCGCGTTTCTCGCGCTGCTGGAGATGGTGCGTCTGCAGGCCATCCTGCTGCGCCAGGACAAGGTTTTCTCCGACATCATCGTGAAGAAAAATACAATGTTCGACGCGGTGTTCGGGGAGGGCGGAGCGGCGGCGATGCGCGACGACTGGAAATAGTTAGTTTCAGAATTGGTGTAGCCGAGACAGGAAACACCGAGATCCCTCGACTCGGGTTTCTCGCGCTGGAAAAAACGCGCGGGAGCCCTCCCCCGCTCGGGATGACATCGGCTACACAAAAAGACGAAACGGCTCCAGTACCGAGCGCAGTCAAGCCAGTGGTAGTTAGATTCGCAATGGCTATTAAAGGACAGATCGAAGCCATCATCTACGCCGCCGAGGAGCCAGTGACGGTGGAGCAGATCGCGCTCGTGCTCAAGGACTCGGTGATCGCGGAAAACGCGCTCAGCGCTGCCGGTCTGGAGGGTTCAGCGCTCGACGCCGAGGTCAAGAAGCGGGTGCGTGCCGCGATCGAGGAACTCATCGCCGACTGCGCGAATGGCGATCGCGGAGTGGAAGTGCGCGAGGTGGCCGGCGGCTATCGCATGGGCACCAAGGCCGAGCATCACGACATCGTGCGCCACTTCGCTAAGAACCTGAAGCCACCGATGCGGCTGTCGCTGCCGGCGCTGGAGACGCTGGCGGTAATCGCCTACAAACAGCCGGTGACGGCGCCGGAAATTTCGGAAATTCGCGGCGTGGATACCAGCGGCGTGCTGGCTACACTGCTCGACCGCAAGCTGATTACCACCGCGGGACGCAAGCAGGTGATCGGCCGGCCAATCCTCTACAAGACGAGCAAGGAATTCCTGCTGCGCTTCGGGTTGAAGGATGTGGGCGAGCTGCCCAGCCTGGAGGAATTCGAGACGTTGGCGGGCGAAGGACAGACTGATTTGTTCCAACCGGCGGCGCCTACGGACGGGGCGGTTGTCCCGGCCGGCGAAGAGAAGCCCATGGCAGCGGGCGAACAAGCGCCGGTACCTGATTCGCACGAGCCCGCCGACAACGTTCAGGTGGAAGCACCCACCGAATCATCGGAGACACCGCCGCAACCCTCCGCGGCGCCGACCGCACCTGAAGTCGAACCCTGATCTGATTCGAACCGCTTCCGCGGGCGACGAAAGGGAGCCTAATGGGACGCGTCGCCCAGTTCGATGCGGTAGCGGATCGTGAGGCCGGGCAGGCTGGGCGTCGTGGGGTCCCGACTTGCCACCGTCCGCTCCCGATTTGGCCGAGCGGGATGTCGGCCCAATTTTCGGAGACCTGGCCATTCTGAAGCGTTCCCCCCAGCCGGCAAGCTTGGATGCCTGTTTTGGAACGAGGCCCAATATGGTTGCGCGGCTTTTCAGTGGACGCGGGTAATCGACCACCTTTCCTCGAATGCGTGGTACCTCTGGTATTGCGGTACAGGCTTCGTTCACTGCGTACGCGAATAATGCCAACTGGACGGGCTCCAGGGAGCGCCGCTATTCCCGTGTCGGAGCCGCAGGCAGTATGAAAGCCCCGATTGCCGATGACAATCCCGGGGTGCGGTCTGCCCACTGCCATCCTTAGTCCTAGGGCCAAGGGTCAAGCGGTGATTGAAGGAAGGCCGGCTATGAATTCTTTGCGGAGCTGTTATGGGTTTGGATGTGACCGGATGCAACACGGGGCGGCAGGCGTCCGACAGGTTCGAGTGGTACATCATCGAGAGTCCCCGCTCGGGCTCCCCTCTTGCGCACCGCGCAACGCAGTTTGGCCCATTCGCTACTGAGGATGAGTGTGGCGCTTTTCTGGACAGCGTGAAGCAAATACGCAGGTTCAGCGATTCGACTTTTGAGCTCCACAAGAGGCCGGAGCGTCGAGATAAGCGCCACAAAGTTGAATACCTTGTACGCCTATGCCAGCCGGGTAATGACCACACTTTGCAGCTTGGCCGTACTATCGATGTGTCAGTCTCGGGAGCACACCTTGGCAGCCTCAAAGCAAAACTGAATTTAGGGCAGGTCATTGAAATTCATGTTGCCGACCGGACCGCGCCCTTCCAGGTAGTCTGGGTAGGTTCGGGAACAACCGAGGACCAGGCCGGCGTGGAGTGCCTGGCTCCCGAGGTCAACCTCTGGAAACTGGACGTATCCGAATTAACTGAAGATGAACGGTTGCTGCGGGAGATCGACCGTGCACGTACGGTGCAGAGCAGGCTTTTTCCGCAGGAGATGCCTGCATTGCGGACGCTCGACTACTGCGGACGTTGTGTTCAGGCAAGAACGGTGGGAGGGGATTACTACGATTTCTTGCCGATCGCGCCGGGGAATGTCGGGTTTGTGCTGGCGGACGTATCCGGGAAGGGGATAGCGGCCGCGCTGCTCATGGCCAATCTGCAAGGGAGTCTGCAAGCGCAGTGTGCTCTCGGCGCCAGTGACCCTCTCCAACTGCTGGCATCGGTGAACTGCCACTTGCACAAGCACACAGAGATCGAGCGATACGTCACCGTTTTCTTCGGCTGCTACAACGACCACACACGAAAGCTGCGATACGTCAATTGCGGACATAGTCCGCCTCTGTTGTTGCGCCATGGAGGCGGCGTTGAGCGGCTCGACGCGACTGCGACGGTGCTGGGTCTATTCCCCCAGTGGGAAGGGGAAATCGTCGAAACGCCAATCGAACCAGGAGATATTGTGAGCATGTACACTGACGGGGTTACCGAGGCGAGCGGCAAAAATGGAGAGGAGTTTGGCGAGGCCCGGCTCCTCAGCGCTCTGCGCCAGAACCAAAATCTGGAGGCTGCGTCCCTATTGGAAAGGGTGGAACAAATTGTGGAAGAGTTTCGGTGCGGCGAGCGCCACGATGATCTGACGATGATCATTGGCCGTTCCCGGTAAGCGCCTAGCCGACAGATTCCGACCGCTGCGATGGCCACACAAGACCTCGCGTTCACGCCTTCGTCCCCAGACTGCTTTTGTTGCCCATCACCGAAAACCGCCGAAAACCATCTGCTCTGCCGTCGAACGTCGACCGGTTTTTGCCATCGACCATCGACCCCCGGCGCCTTGGGGCAGCTTTTGCTGGACGCGTGCCGGGAAAACTCATCTAATGAACTGCATGGCTATTGAACGACTGCAGAAGATCATCGCCGCCGCCGGAATCGCGTCGCGCCGCCACGCGGAAGAGCTAATCACTTCCGGGCGCGTGTCGGTGAACGGCGCGATCGTATCCGAACTGGGCAGCAAGGCCGATCCGGAGCGCGACCACATCCGGGTGGACGGCAAGCTGCTGCACGGCCGCGAGCGCCACGTTTATCTAGTTCTGAACAAGCCCAAGGGTTACGTGACCACCGTCACCGACCCGGAGAGGCGTCCCACGGTAATGAATCTAGTGCGGGGCGTCGGAGCGCGCGTGTATCCGGTCGGGCGGCTGGATTACCTGAGCGAGGGCCTGCTGCTGATGACCAACGACGGCGCGCTGGTCGCGCGGCTGATGCACGCCTCGACGCACGTACCCAAGACATACTGGGTCAAAGTGAGCGGCACACCACCGGAGGAAGCGATTGAGAAGCTGCGGCGCGGAATCGTGCTGCCGGCAGGGCTTCGTCGTGGAGAGAAAAAGACCTACCCTGTCTCGCCCCCGCGACTGCGCTCGGGGCAGTCTCCCTCGGGCAAGACGAGGGTGGGGCAACCACGGGAGAAGGCGGTGAAGACGGCGCCGGCCAGGATTCGCCTGCTGAGGGAAGCGGCGAACCCGTGGTACGAAGTGACGCTGATCGAAGGGCGTAACCGGCAAATCCGGCGCATGTTCGAGCAGGTCGGCCACCACGTGGAGAAGATCAAGCGGGTGCGCTACGGGCCACTGGAACTGGATGTGGAGACCGGAAAATTCCGGCCGCTCACGCCGACGGAGGTGGGACGTTTGAAGGCGACGGTCAGACGTTAGTTTCGAGTTTCTGGTTTCTAGTTTCTGGTGGCCGGGCCGCAAGTCGGATTCTGGAATTAGGAACTAGAAACCCGAAACTACGGACAGCGGTTGAGATCGGAGACACATGAGCAAATTCGAGAGGCTGGTTCCGCAACACGTTCGTGCTCTGGGCGGCTACGTTCCCGGAAAATCCATTCACCAGGCGGAAAAGGAGAGCGGCGTGCGTTGCATCAAGATGGCGTCCAACGAGAATCCCTTCGGGCCGTCGCCACAGGCGGTGGAGGCCATGCGGCGCGCCGTTGAGGAAGCCAATCTTTATCCCGACAACGAGGTCAGCGGGCTGCGGCAGCGCCTGGCCACGCTGCACGGTATCGGCAGGGAAAACATCTTAGTTACCGCGGGGACGACTTCGTTTCTCATCACCCTCGGCCGGACGCTGCTGGCATCGGGGCTGAACGCCATCACCAGCGAGCGCTCGTTCATCATTTACCCGATCGCGACCGAAGGACCTGGAGGACGGTTGATCCGGGTGGCGATGCGCACGGACAGGTTCGATCTGGACGCGATCATGGCAGCGATTAACCCCGATACGCGCATCGTGTTCATTGCCAATCCCAACAATCCCACCGGCACGCTGCTCACCCCGGCAGAGCTGGACCGGTTCATGAGCAAGGTCCCGGAGCACGTGTGCGTGGTGCTGGACGAAGCTTACTGCGACTTCGCGGAATATTTTGCGCGGCAACGCGGCGCCGAGTACACGCACTCGCTGCAATACGTGCGCGAGGGACGGAACGTCGTTGTGCTGCGGACGTTTTCCAAGGCGCACGGACTGGCGGGAGCACGGATCGGGTACGGCATCGCCCCGGCGGAGCAGATTGCGTATTGCGCGCGCCTGAAGACCGTATTTTCCGTGACCGCCATAGCCGAGGCCGGCGCGATGGCTGCCATGCAGGACGAGCAGCATATTCGCAGGACGCTGGAGAACAATGCCGCCGGCGTGGAGTACCTGTCGAAGAAAATCGGCGAGATGGGATTTCGCGTGGTGCCGACATGGGCGAATTTCGTTTACGCCGAGGTCGGCGAAGACGCGGCCGCCGTGGGCAAGCGCATGCAGGACGAGGGCGTGATCATCCGTCCATTAGGCGGCGGATGGGGCGCGCCGCAGGCCATCCGCATCACCGTGGGCACGCCGGAACAAAACCGGAGGTGCGTGGCGGTGATGCGCAAGGTGCTGGAGAAAGTGGTAGTCGGCAGCCACTAAGCGATCTGCCGATTTGCCGATTTCTCGCCAGTCATCATCGGGAGGCGCGCGGCGCCGTAGAGTCCGGCGTCGCTGCCCAGCAGCGCGCGCGTGATGACCGTCGACTGACCCGTGGTTTCGGCGGCCGCGTCCGCCGAGGCGCCCGCGGGCGGCGCCACTGCTTCCACCGGGGCGGTCGCAACGTAAACCATGGAACGCTTGCGCACCTCATCGAACATCGCCGGGCTGAAGACGCTCCACGCGGCCGCGACCCCACCGCCGATCACGTACATGTTCAGGTTCAGCATGTTAACGAGGTCGGCGATCAGGACTCCCAAGGCCCACCCGGCGCGGTTGAAAATGTCGCGTGCGGGCCGGTCGCCCTGGATGGCGAGGTTGTAAACCACCTTGGCGCTGAACTCGACATCGGACGCGTTGGCGGCGCGCGCCAGTTGCGGCGCACCACGGTTGGCGATGGCTTCGCGCGCCATGCGCATCACTGCCGTGGCCGAGGCGAATTGCTCGACGCAGCCAGTGTTGCCGCAATTGCAGTGCGGACCGCCGGGATCAATGGTCATGTGCCCGACCTCGCCCGCCATGCCGGTCATGCCGTGCCAGATCTTCCCGTTGAGCACGATGCCACCGCCGACGCCGGTGCCGAGGGTGATCATGCACATGGAGTCCATGCCGCGCGCCGCGCCCAGCCAGGCTTCACCCATGGCGGCGGCGTTGGCGTCATTCTCCAGGATCACGGGCGCGCCCAGACGGCGTTCAATCTCGTCGCGCACCGGGTAGTTGTGCCAGCCGGGGAGGTTCGGCGACTCGCGCAGCATGCTGGTGCGCTGGTCAATGATGCCGGGGACACCGATACCGGCACCGATCATGTGCCCGGCGCGGCTGAACTTCGCCGACAGCTCGCGTATGGCGTCACACATTTCGGCGATGACGTGATCGCGCCCGCGCGCCACCTGCGTGCCGAGGGTCACTTTTTCGAGCAACGCGCCTTGCTCGTCCACGGCGGCGATGCGCAGGTTGGTCCCGCCCAGGTCCACTCCAATGGCGAAGGATGGCATGGCTGACATTTTAGAACAAGCTCCCGGCTATTAGCTCTTAGCTATCAGCTCTTAGCTTGTCCCGGCGGCACGGCTGAAAACGGTTCTTGTGAACGAGGCTATTGATGCCTGCATGCTAATGTCCCACGACGACGCGCGATGTCATCCCGAGCGAAGCGAGGGCCGAGCGGAGTCGAGGCCAAGCGGAGTCGAGGGACCTTGGGTTCGTTCCGGAAAACACAAGGTCCCTCGACTCGCGCTCCATCCTTCTCGGCTGGGCTCAGAGTCGGCTACGCTCGCTCGGGATGACACACCAAAATGGAAATGATGGATCAACAGACAGAATGGCAATCGTATCCGCAAATAATAGCTAAGAGCTACTCCTGGCACTTCGGGCAGTAATGGCTGCTGCGACCGGCTATAACCACGCGCTTGATGGTGATGCCGCACGTCAGGCATGGCTCGCCTTCGCGGCCGTACACCCGATGCTGGAACTGGAAAAAGCCGGGCTCACCCTCGGAATTCACGTAGTCGGAGACCGACGAGCCGCCGGCGGCAATGGCTTCGGTCAGCACCTGCTGCACGGATTCGTAGAGGCGGTGCAGGTCGGCGCGGGTGAGCGTGGCAGCGCGGCGGCGGGGACGAATGGCGGCGCGGGCGAGCGACTCGTCGGCATAGATGTTGCCGATGCCGCGCAGCAGGTTCTGGTTGAGCAGCGCGCTCTTGATCGGCGTCTTGCGCTTGCGAAAAAGACCGGCGAATCGTTCGAAGCCGATGTCGAGCGGTTCCATCCCGGCGGTTTCGAACGGCTCGCGGACAACCGCCACTTTGCCGAACATGCGGGAATCCACGAAGCGCAGTTCCCTGCCCGACTTCAGCCGCGCGACCAAGTGCGTGTGCTTGGCCAGGGACGCGTCGGGCGTGACCACGAGCAGACGTCCGGTCATGCCGAGATGAACGATGAAGTGAGAATCGGGCGATCTGGTGACCTGGCGATCTGGGGATCTGGAGGAAACTTTCAACTCTCTTCCGCGCCCCCGCCTTTCAATCACCCGATCATCAGGTCTCCCGATCACCAAATCAATGACGATGTGCTTGCCCATGCGGCGCACGCCGACAATGCGCGCGCCCATCAGCACCGAGGCGATCTCTTCGGGCGAGGACTTCAGCGGCTGCCTGCGACCGCTCAGCCATATGTCCTCAATGAGGTCTCCAACCACCGTTTTGCGCAAACCGCGGACGACGGTTTCGACTTCGGGAAGTTCGGGCATGTAGAAAGAATAGCAATTAGCGATTAGCAGGTGGAGCGCTGCAACCAAGACGCCGCGGCTAAAAGCTAATTGCTAATTGCTAATTGCTACGTTTAAGATTCTCTGTACACTCCTTCGGCTGGCGAAATCCCGGTAATTTCAGGCCTAAAGCAAGTCCGCGCCGCCGTCAGTGTGCGCATTCCGCTCGCACGCGAGGCAAAAGTTGAGGCAACCAAACACAGCGGTGGTAGTGGGCGCCCAGTGGGGCGACGAAGGCAAGGGCAAGATTGTGGACGTGCTCTCGTCGCGCTTCAGCGTGGTGGCGCGCTATGCCGGCGGGCACAACGCCGGGCACACGGTCACCATCAACGGCCAGCGCTTCATCCTGCAACTGGTGCCCTGCGGCATCCTGCGCGAAGGCTGCCGCGCCGTTATCGGCAATGGCGTGGTACTGGATCCGTTCGCGCTGCTGAAGGAAGTGGACGCGCTGCGAGCAGCCGGGGTGCGCGTGGACGGTAACCTGTTCATCAGCGACCGCGCGCAAGTCATTCTTCCCTACCATCGAATGATCGAGCTGGCAGCAGAGAACGCGCCCGGAAGGGTAAAGATCGGCACCACCTCGCGCGGCATCGGCCCGGCGTACGAGGACAAGATGGGGCGGCGCGGGCTGAGGGTCGCCGACCTGCTCGACCTCTCGCTGCTGAAGACGCACATCGAAAACGCCTGCCGCGAGAAGAACATGATTGCGCACGCGCTGTTCAACTCCGAGCCGCTCGATCCCGAAGAAATGTTCCGCGAGTACGCCAGGGCCTCGCGACGGATCGCGCCGTTCGTGTGCGACACCGCCTCGCTGCTCAACCAGGCGATCGCGCACGGCGAGGCTGTGATGTTCGAAGGGGCGCAGGGCACCATGCTCGACATTGACCACGGCACGTATCCGTTCGTGACCTCGTCGAGCGCGACCTCCGGCGGCTCGGTAATCGGAACCGGTGTGGGGCCGACGTCCATCGGTATGGTGATCGGTGTCACCAAGGCGTACTGCACACGCGTCGGGGAAGGCCCCTTTCCCACCGAGTTGCACGACGCAATCGGCAATGCGATCCGCGAGAAAGGCACCGAATACGGCGCCGTCACGGGACGCCCACGGCGCTGCGGCTGGCTTGATCTGCCGCTGTTGCGCTATTCGGTCATGATTAACGGGATCTCGTGGCTGGTGGTGACCAAACTCGACGTGTTGGACGAAATGACCGAGATCCCAGTCTGTGTCGGGTACAGGATCAATGGCAAGAAGACATCGGAAATTCCGGCGCAGGCCTGCGGATACGAAAGGATCGAGTGCGTGTACGAAACCCTGCCCGGCTGGCGCAAATCCACCGAGGGTACCACGTCGGTCGACAAGCTACCGACCAAGGCGCGCGAGTACCTGGCGTTCATCGAAAAAGAAAGCGGGGCGCCAGCCGGGATGATCTCCACCGGCCCGGGACGCGAGCAGACCATGATCACAGCGGGATTCGCGGCGGAACTGGAGGCTTTTGGCTCTTAGCTTTTAGCTCTTGGCTTTGGCGGTTTGCTAGAGCTTGTTTCAAGAATCCATTTTGAGGGTAACACCCAATTCCCTCAGGGGCTAAGGCCCCGTGTTTTTGGGGCTCGGAGCGGCCCGGCTGAAGCCGGGCCCCTTCAAAGAACCCATTTTTGAAACACGCTCTATCCAGAATGGGCTCATCCCGGCTGCGGCGGTGGGGACGATCCGCCAAGAAACGCCAGCCGATTGCCCAAGCAAGCGCGAGAATTTAGAATCACTCACCCGGAGCCGCTCATGCTCGTCCTGCTCGTTCAGTTCACCGTCAAGCCGGGTACGGAAGACCAGGCTCGCCACTTTATCCATAAGATGCAGGAACACTCGCGGCGCGAGCCGGGCTGCCGCATGTACGTCGGCCACCAGTCATCGAGAGATCCGCGGCGTTATTTCTTTTATGAGCACTACGATAGTGCGGAGGCCCTCGACCTGCACCGCGCGTCAGCCTACTACCGCGACTACATCACCAATGGCCTGGAAAAGCTCCTGGAGAACGTTACCCGCGAACTTTACCAGCCGGTAGATTGACAAGTATGGAGGATGGCAAATGGCAGACCCTATTCCGTGTGGAATGCACAGCATTACGCCGCACATCATCGTAAACGGGGCGGCGAAGGCAGTGGAGTTCTACAAGAGAGTTTTCGGCGCGGAGCAGATTGGACCGGTCAGCACCATGCCGGACGGGAAAGTCATGCACGCGCACTTGAAGATTGGCGATTCGCACCTGATGATGGCGGATGAATTCCCTCAGGGCAGTTGCCGCTCGCCGCAATCGCTGGGCGGCAGCCCGGTGGTGCTTACCCTTTACGTCACGGATGTGGACGCCACCTGGAAAAAGGCGACCGAGGCGGGAGCGAAGGTCGTGTTTCCGCTGTCGAACCAGTTCTGGGGCGACCGCTACGGACAGGTCGCGGATCCCTTTGGCCACGTCTGGGCGCTGGCCACGCACATTGAGGACCTCACGCCGGCCGAAATCGAGCAGCGCGCAAAATCGATGTTCGCGCAAATGGGGAAGTAGGTTTCAGCTTCGCCTATGGAGTCTCAGCTATCAGCATATTCGGCCGCGGATGATCCTGGGTTGCCACATTACATTATCCACACCTACGACTATCCCGGCCTGGCGGAGCAGGGTTTGGATGCGGCCCGCAGGTACGCCAAGGTAGCGCCGGAGGCGCCCCACGCGCTGCACATGCCGTCGCACATTTTTGTTCGGGTGGGAGTGTGGCCGGACGCGATTTCGTCCAATGTTGCGTCCGCGGCGGCGGGACGCGCCAACGCGGCCAGGACAGGCTCGGCGGCTGCCGTTGCCGAGCAACTGCACGCCATGGATTACCTGGTGTACGCCTACCTGCAAAGAGGCGAGCAGGCGGAAGCCAGGAAGATCTGGAACGAACTAAAAAACACGCAAGCCGATTGGAAGATCTTCAGCGCAACCTACGCTGCGGCGGCGATCCCGGCGCGGTGCACCATCGAAACCCGGCACTGGGCGGAGGCGCGTGCGCTGCCGGAGCCGAACTTCACAGGAGGATCTTACTGGACCGAAGTGGCCAACGGGATCACCTACTGGGCGCGAGCCGTAGGCGCAGCGCGCAGTGGCGACCTGGAGGGCGCGCGGGCCAACATCGCGAAGCTGGAATCGTTACGTGACGCGCTGCTTCAGTCGAAAAAGCAGGACGGCGCGGATACGCTCGAAATCATGCGGCTGGAAGCCGCCGGCTGGACGGCGTTCGCTGCCGGGCAGAAGGACGAAGGGCTGCGCTTGCTGCGCTCCTCAGCGGATCTGGAGGACCGAACCGACAAGCACCCGGTAACGCCGGGTCCGGTGCTGCCGGCGCGCGAGCAGTTGGCCGACCTGCTGGCGGAGTTGCATCGTCCTAGCGAGGCGCTCGCGGAATACAAGGCTTCGCTGCAGACCTCGCCGAACCGCTTCAACAGCCTGCTGGGAGCGGCGCGGTCGGCGGAAGCGGCCGGCAACAGTGCGGAGGCGAAGCAGCTCTACACCAAACTTCGGCAGATCGCCCCGAATGCCGACCCTGAGCTTCTGCGCAACCCTTTCCAGCAGGTGGCAGCAACAGAGTGATTGAAATCGGAGCACGCGAAGCCTGCGACCGTAACTCGCTGGTCGGGTGACCAACCGCGGAAGGCCAGTTTGGCTAACTGCCTGAGAGCTACCGCTCCTAATGAGCCAACTGGTATCCGGCAAAGAAATACGACAGCTCGAAGCGCGCGGTGTCCTCGGCATCGGAGCCGTGGGTGGCATTGCGCTCGATGCTCGATCCCCACTTCTTGCGGATGGTGCCTTCGGCCGCGTTCGCCGGATTGGTCGGCCCCATCAAGTCGCGCCAGGCTTTGATCGCGTCGTCTTTCTCCAAGGCCAGCACCACGACCATTCCGCTCGACATGAAGTCGGTCAGCGAGTCAAAGAACGGCTTGCCCGCATGCACGGCGTAGAAACCCTTCGCTTCATCCTTGGAGATGTGCAGCATCTTCATCCCAAGGATGCGGAAGCCGCTGGCCTCGATGGTGGCGAGAATGTCGCCGGTGGCGTTCTTGGCGACCGCATCCGGCTTCACGATGGCAAGAGTACGTTGCAGTGTCTTCATTTCTCTCAGCAGTTAGTAGTTAGCTGGTAGCCGAGGCGAACCGCAACCATGCGGGTCGTCCGCAACTCGGGATTCGCGACGCGCACCTCGGAACTCGCAACTTGCCACTACGCCCGCGCCGTGGCACCAATCACCGACATCACGGTGTCGCCGATGTCGGCCGGCGACTTGGCAACCTTGATGCCGGCGGCTTCCAAGGCGCGAATTTTTTCCGCCGCCGTGCCGTGTCCGCCCGAGATGATGGCGCCGGCGTGGCCCATGCGACGTCCCGGCGGCGCGGTCTGCCCGGCGATGAAGGAGACCACCGGCTTTTTCACGTGGTTCTGGATGTACTCCGCCGCCGTCTCTTCGGCATTGCCGCCGATTTCGCCGATGATGACGATCGCCTCGGTCTGCGGGTCGTGGTTGAACAGTTCGAGCGCGTCCACGAAATTGGTGCCGATAATGGGGTCGCCGCCGATGCCGATGGCGGTCGACTGCCCGACGCCGCGCTGCGTGAGTTGGTAGACTGCCTCGTAGGTCAGCGTTCCGGAGCGTGACACGATGCCGACCGGCCCCTCGCGATGGATGTGCCCCGGCATGATCCCGATCTTGCACTTGCCGGGCGATATGATACCCGGGCAGTTGGGCCCGATCAGGCGCGAGCGCCGCGTCTGCAGGAATTCCCACACGCGGACCATGTCGAGCGTGGGTACGCCCTCGGTGATGCAGACGATCACATCGATCTCGGCATCGGCGGCTTCCATGATGGCGTCGGCCGCAAAGGCCGGCGGTACGAAGATGACGGAGGCGTCCGCGCCGGTTTTGTCCACGGCTTCCTGTACGGTGTTGAAAATCGGCCAGCCTTCGTGCGTGGCGCCGCCCTTGCCGGGCGTCACCCCGCCGACGATCTTGGTGCCGTACTCGGCGCAAGCCTTGGCGTGGAACGTTCCTTCCTTGCCGGTCAGACCCTGAACAAGGACTTTCGTTTTTTCGTTTATAAGTACGCTCATGCTTAGCTCTTGAGTGTTAGTTGTTAGCTCTGCCCTGCGGCCGCGACTACTTTCTCGGCCGCGTCCTTCATGGTTTCGGCAAGGATGAAGTTCAGTCCGCTTTCCTTCAGGATCTGCCTACCCTGCTCGACATTAGTGCCTTCCAGCCGCAGCACGATGGGCAGTTGGATGTTGGTCAAGCGCGCCGCCTGCACCACGCCGTTGGCGAGGGTGTCGACGCGCAGGATGCCGCCGAAAATGTTGATCAGCACGGCGCGCACGTTCTTGTCGCTGAGCAGTATCTGGAAAGCGTGTGTCACCTGCTCTTCGTTGGCGCCGCCTCCCACGTCGAGGAAGTTCGCGGGCATGCCACCAGCGTACTTGATTATGTCCATGGTGGACATCGCCAGCCCGGCGCCGTTCACCATGCAGCCGACGTTACCGTCGAGCTTGATGTAGTTCAGCGCGTACTTGCTGGCCTCGACCTCCAGCGGGTCCTCCTCGGTGATGTCGCGCAGATCGCGAATGTCCTTGTGGCGAAAGAGGGCGTTGTCGTCGAAGTTGAGCTTGGCGTCGAGCGCGACCAGACGGTTGTCCTTGGTTGTAATCAGCGGGTTGATCTCGATCAGCGATGCGTCGGTATCGAGATACGCCTTGTACAGGCCGTTCAGGAATGCCACCGCCTGGTTGACCATCTCCGGCTTGAGGCCGAGACCAAAGGCGATTTTGCGCGCCTGAAATTGCGTCAGTCCCACCGCCGGCTCAATGTGCTCTTTCAGAATCTGTTCGGGGTGCTCGGCGGCGACCTGCTCGATCTCCATGCCGCCGGCCTGTGACGCCATGACCAGCAGCTTGGCCTCGGCGCGGTCCAGCAACATGCTGAGATAGAGTTCGCGCTCGATGGGCAGCGTTTCTTCGATCAGCAGCCGGCGCACCACGCGGCCTTCGGGACTGGTCTGGTGGGTGACCAGCGTCATGCCGAGCATCTTGGTCGCCAGCCTGCCGGCTTCTTCCGCCGACTTGGCGATCTTGACGCCGCCACCCTTGCCGCGCCCGCCAGCATGGATCTGCGCCTTGACAACCACGCCCTGCGCGCCCGCGCTCATCAAGCGCTTGGCGATTTCTTCCGCTTCTTCGCGCGACGCCGCCATCTCGCCACGCGGCACCGCGACGCCATACCGCGCCAGAATTGCTTTTGCCTGGTATTCGTGAATTTTCATGGTATGAATCCGCTTACAGTGTGGACCCGAAACTGACAGCAAAGCCCGTGATTGTATAAAACCCTGCGCGCCGCGTAAATCGAATAACGGCACCGTTCACAAGATCACATTCGCTTGTGACGCGCTACCGCGAGAAATTTGTTGCCCAGGCCCGCTGGGGCGGGCTATGGTTCACCCATTCGCATGCAGGGAGATCGCCATGCTCGCCCGACAGTTGGTCAGGTTGGCTTTGCTGCTCGCGCTCCTCGCTCCATCTTCTTCGGCGCAAGCTCCTCCGCCCAGCGACCCGCGCGCCCCATGGATGCAGCGCGCCCTCGGGTATACGGCTGCCATTCGCGACGACGAATTCCGCCTGCCCTACCGCGAACAGCTCATCCTGCCGGGCCGTTTGGCGGCCCTGTGGTGGAAGTCGGACCCGCCGCGCGCGCGCTTCTGGCTGGCACAAGCGGTCAGCGGAATCGAGTTCTCGCCCAACCAGGAATCGGATGACGATCGCAAGGCTAGGCTGGGCGCCGCCCGCGTGCTGCTCACCATAGCCGCTCCGCTCGACCGCGGTCTTTCCGACCGCGTGCTCAAGCTGGTATCCGATGAAGCTGAAAAGCAGAAGGACCGTCTGTCTTCACTCGATCGCATGAAGCTGCTGGGCGATGTCGCGACCGCTACCAGGGAAATCGCTGAAGAAGATCCTGACCGGGCGCTTGAAATCGCTCGGTCCCTCATCAAGCTGCGCGCCGGCAATCAAATTGACATCGCTTACATCAACCTGCACGACGCCAGCCCGGAGCGTGCCAATCAATTTCTGCGAGAGGCCGTCGCGGCCGCCCGCACAGACTACGATCCGGCGATGCTGGACGGTCTTGCCCAATCTGCGTTTTTTGTGGACACCGAGCCTTCAATGGATATTCCGGTGCCGGACGACCTTCGTTCGGCCGTGCTGACCGTCATCGCCGAAGCGATGCTGCGCCCAGCGCAAGGCGAAGAAGATCAAAAAAACATTTGCCGCGCCTCGCTGACCGCCGCCAGGCTCATCTCCAGATTTCCGCCCGCCGTTGCCGGCCAGGTGCGCGCCGCGATTGAATTGTGCAAGACGAAGGCATCCCCGATGATAGGCAGGACTGTGGATGCCGAACTCACCGGCAAATTCGCCGGAACTGCCGATGAATTACTTCGTGCCGCCACTGATGAATCCAATGCCAGCACGCGCGCAATGATGAAAGTGCGGGCTGCGCTCAAACTCGAGGGAACTGATCCCGTTCGCGCCGTTGATATCCTGGACAGCCTCACGCCCGAAGAACGCAAGAAAACAGCCGGCAACGCGCGATCTATCCTGGCTTTTCGGGCGCTCGAAGCTGCTTACAAGGCGCATGACACTCCGGCCATGCAGCGTATCCTCGATCACACGCCCGACGAAGACCGTCCGCAGACGCTGCTCAGTGCCGCCTCTCTGGTGTTTCGCGCCAAGGATGAATCACTCGGCCTGGCGTATCTCGGACAGGCGCGCGCCGCCCTGGAAAAATGGGACCCGCAGGACAACTGGCGTCCCTTTCTGACCCTGGTCAACCTCTACGCCGAACACATGCCCAGCGAAACCACGAATGTCCTGGCCGAAGCCACGGCGGGCATCGGTCGCGTCAAGCCCCGTCCCTCCGGAACTCCCGGCATTCACGTCCCCGCCATGGGTGACGAACTGCGCCTCGTGGGCCTCAATCCCGCCGCGCTTGACATGGACCCGGAATATGTCGCCGCATCCATCAAGCAGATTGACAATCCTGCCAGCCGTACCGTGCTGCGGCTCGGCCTCCTGCAAGCATGCTTGCGCCGCTATGAAGGCCCACCTCAGCCACCAAAGCCGAAAACCGATTCGAAACCGGCAACCCTCAAAACCGATGCCAAGCCTGCTGCGAAGCCCGCCGCGCAGGAAAAGAAGAACTAGAGCTTTCACAAATCGGTCTGAGCGTTTTACAAACTTGACCTCAGGGGCTAAAGCCCGCATTGCTTGCCGCTCTCGGCGGCGCGGCTGAAGCCGTGCCCAGAGCCTATTTTTGAAATCAATAGCCGCCTGGCGATCGCCTATTTCTCCGTCCTTTTTGCTGTCGCCTCGATGTAGGTGGCAAATTTCTCCGGCGCATTCGGCGGCGCGATTTCGAAGGTCAGTTTCAAATCATTGTCGCCAATCTTTGAATAAGTGAGCCGATAGCGCGGGCCGGGCTGAGACGGGTCGCTGGTCATCACCAGCCGGCGCCCGGCTTCGGCGAACTCGACTAAATAGTGAATAACATGCGCTTCGCTGTCCCAGTAATCAGCGCGCGTTTTCTTGCTCAACGCATCGGGGTAAATGACCATCAGGTCGTCGTGGCGGTAGGCCGGCCTGTCCTTGGTGGGGGGATACTGCGCGTAGTTGTGCCGCACCAGCACTGCGCCCTGCAGTTCAGACGTGAAGGTGAAACTGCCGCTGCCCTGCCCCGACCCCCCGCCGCCAGTGCCTTCCCACGTGCCAAGGAGCGGCTGCCAGTCCACCCATCTGTCTGGCGGGCGATCCTGCGCGGCGGCCCACCATGAAAGCAATATGATCCCGAGCATCAAACGGCGCACACGCCCTCCACATAAAAAAGTGGATTATATCGTCAACGAACAGCCACCGCGGCGGCGTCAAACGACAGGCCGGCTTTTGCGATCGCCACCCGATTGCCACGGGGTTGTGATAATTTCCCTCTCGGTGATCCTCGACGCCATCCACCGCATTGCCAACCACCGCGAGTCGCTCTCGCGCCAAGAGGCGCGCGCGGTCATGGGCGAGGTCCTGACCGGCGGCGCTAGCGACGCGCAGATCGCGGCCCTGCTGGTGGCGCTGCACATGAAAGGCGAGACGGTGGATGAGATCGTAGGCTTCGCCGAGGCCATCCGAGCCGCCGCCACGCCGCTGCAACTGGAGAAAGATTCGCTGCTCGATGCCAGCGGCACCGAGCGCGACGCGCTGGTGGACACCTGCGGCACCGGCGGCGACGCCAGCGGCACCTTCAATATCTCGACCGCGACCGCGCTGTGCGTTGCCGGTGCGGGCGTGCGCGTGGCCAAGCACGGCAACCGCAGCGCAACTTCCAAGTGCGGCTCGGCGGACGTGGTGGAAGCCCTGGGCGTAACCATCACGCTGCCGCCGGCGCGGATCGCGGCGTGCCTGGAGCAAGTCGGCATCGCGTTCCTGTTCGCGCCGGCGATGCACTCGGCAATGAAATACGTGCATCCGGCGCGGCGCGAGTTGCGTCTGCCCACGGTCTTCAACCTGCTCGGCCCGCTGACCAATCCGGCGAACGCGTCGGCGCAGGTGGTCGGCGTCTATTCGGCTGAACTGGTGGAAAAGCTCGCCGCGGCGCTGGCGATGCTGGGCTTGCGACGCGCGCTGGTGGTGCACGGCGACGACGGCCTGGACGAGATCACCATCACCGGCCCGACGCGGGTCGCCGAAATGCGCGATGGCCTGGTGCGCGCATACGAAGTCACCCCGGAAGAGTTTGGGTTGAAGCGCGCGCCGCTGGAAGCCATTTGCGGAGGCGACGTGCAGGAGAACGCCGCCATCATTCGCGAGATTCTCGCCGGGAAGAAGTCGGCGCGGCGCGATGTCGTGCTGCTCAACGCCGCCGCCGCGCTGGTTGCTGCCGGGCGCGCGGAAAGCATCCACCACGGCATTCCGTTAGCCGCTGAATCGCTGGATTCCGGCGCCGCCCGCGCCAAGTTGAAGGCGCTGATTGAATTCACGACGCGGCCCAGCAGATAGCGGCGCAATTCTTGCCGCTTTGGCGTTGTGATATATTTCGCCAACATGTCGTTGGCACAGTCTCGTCTCTCTTCAAGAACCAACCTCCGCTTGTGGAACCTGGTCGCCCTCTTCACCGGGATGTTCTTGACCATGTCGGCTGTTTATTACAACCATGAGGGACTGTTTTTTTCGATTGACAAGGCAATGAATCACCCGGGCTCGACTGGGGCGTTTGGTCATCGCCTGCTGTTCATCGGTGTCGCATGGCTATTCAAACTGGCGATCCCGGGACTGTCGGCGCGGCGCTATTTCGAAATGTCGCAGGTGGTAGCGACCATCTTCACGTTCCTGGTCATGCGCGCCTGGGTGCGCAATTTCGCCAGCGAGGAATGGGAGTGGCTTTCGCACCTGCTTCTCGGCTTGATGTTTGTTCCAGTAATGATTTACCACAACTTCCACGACATCAGCGTGGTTGGTTTCTATGCCGCCTGCCTGATGCTGCTCTTCCGGCGGCGCTTTGTGCCTTACATTCTGGTGTACAGCCTCGGCCTCTGGAACCACGAAGTCCTATCGATGGTAACCGGCGTGGCGGTGGTTTGCCTCTGGCTGGAGGGCGAGCGAAAAAAGGCGATCGTCATCGGCGCAATTCAGATCGCAATCTTTGTCCTATATCGTCTGGCCGTCGAATTCTTCCTGCCGGGCGACAAAGTGGTGGCAGTGGGCCTGGCGCAGAACCTTCGTCCCATCGCGACCTACGGGTTCAAGAACCTGGTGTTTGCCGGCTTGAAACTGGTGCTGCCAGTGGCAGCAGCCGCCCTGTCCTACCGCTATGCTCCGCGCTTCCTGAAGATTGCGCTGCTGGTACAATTCGCCGCATTATTCGTGGGCACCGTGCTGTATGGCAGGCTGGATGAATCACGACAATGGAATACGATGTTTGCCATCATTGTTCCCATGGCCGTGATCTTTGTGCAGATGATCGTCCGCGGTAGCGAGCCCGTCGCGGCGGAGGTTGACAATGCGCGGGAGCGCCTTTCGGAGGCGACGGCTGACTGATTGGGTGGCTTCGGGCGCCGCCATAGATCAAGCAACCGGCACCTTTTGCATGTACTGGGCGATGTCCACGTGCCAGCCCAATTCCTGCGTCATGGACGCGCGCAGCGCGGCTGCCGCAGCCGGCTCGCCGTGCACCAGGTAAGTCTGCGACGGCACGTTCTTGAACGTGTGCAGCCACTCGAGCAACTCGGGCGTATCGGCATGGTCGCTGAACTGTTCCAGCGCCTCCACCTGCGCGCGCACGGGAACAATTTCACCGTACATCTTCGCTTCCCTGGCGCCGTTCTTGATGGTGAAACCGCGTGTGCCCGGCGACTGGAAGCCGATAAACAGCACGAGGTTGCGCGGGTCGGGAAGGCGCTGCAAAAGATGATGCAAGATGCGCCCGCCGGTGCACATGCCGCTCGACGACACGATGATCATCGGGTAACGGCTGTCGTTGATCTTCTTCGAGTCCGCGGGCGTGGTGTCGAAGTAAAACCCGTCCCAGGTGAGCGGCGAGCCGTAGCGCGCGATGAGCTGCCTGGTTTCGTCGCTGAACTCCTCACTGTGCTTAAGGAAAACATTGACCGCCTGGATGGCCATCGGGCTATCGGCGTGCACCGGCACGCGCGGAACCTGGCCCGACTCGATCAGCTCCTTGAGCATGAACAGCAGCTTCTGGGTGCGCTCGACGGCGAATGCGGGCACAATCACGCAACCGCCGCGCTTCACCGTGTCGCACACCAGGCGCGCCAGCTCGGGGCGGGGATCGGTCGGGGGATGCAGTCGGTTGCCGTAGGTGGATTCCATCACTACCAGGTCGGCCATTTCACCTTCGATCGGGCCGGAGTGCAGCACGCGTCCAGGGGCGATTTGCGAATCGCGCACGCGTCCGATGTCGCCGGTAAACAGCAGCCGCTGCGAGCCGAGCGTGACCTCAACCATCGACGAGCCAACAATGTGCGCCGCACGCACGAAGCGGAACCCGAAAGCCGGCCGCAATTGTTGCGTCTGACCGAACTCCACCGGGCGGAAATACTTGCTGCACTCCTCCGCCTCTTCCGCGGTGTACAGCGGCAAGGCGGGCGAGTGCTTCGAGGATTTGCGCTTGTTGTGGAAGGCCGCGTCCTCTTCCTGGAGGTGTCCGGAATCCGGGAGGAGGATGGCGCACAAGTCGATGGTTGCCGGCGTGGCGTAAATCGGGCCCTTGAAGCCCAGCTTCACCAGCCGCGGAATCCAGCCGGAATGGTCGAGGTGGGCATGGGTGAGAATCACGGCATCAACGTCGCGCACCGGGATGGGCGGGTCCTGCCAGTTGCGCTCGCGCCATTCCTTCTGACCCTGGAACAGCCCGCAATCAATCAGCACTTGAATGCCGTCACCGCCGCTCCCGTAGTTGGAGGTGTTGATCAGGTGCTTGGAGCCGGTCACCACGCCCGCCGCACCGAGAAACTGGATGTAGGCCAAGGAGAGCCTCCCAAGGATTCGTGATTTTAGCCGAAGCAATTGGCAATTAGCAGTTAGCAATTCGCAATTAGCAATTAGCAATTAGCAATTAGCAATTAGCTGCTGAATGTCAGACTCCTAGTATGGATGTATCCGATAGCGGCTCGGCTAATCGCTAATGGCTAATTGCCTATGGCTATTTCGGCGGCGTGATCGCCATCGAGTTGTTGTTCCGATTCGACTCCGGCACGCTGCCGTCATTGACCACCGCTTCCGTGGGCGTGGTCGGCACCTCGATGCGCTCCACCGCCTTGCTCTTCCCTTTCACCAGCAATTTCTTCTGGTGCTGACCGCCTTCGGCGTGCACGATAACAAGCACTTCGGCCGCGGCATCTCCATCATTGGCGACCGTCACGGTGACCACGTAAGTGGTGTTGAGCGTCGCACGCGGGAACACAGCGTCCACACGGAAATCCGGCAACCCGCGGTCTCGATACAGCCAGCCGTCGAAGAACCACTCCAGGTTCCGCTTCGCCTCCTGGTGAATAAGGTCCGGCATGTAGGCCGTGTCCTTATCCTCGGCCGCCCGATATTTCTTGAGCGCCCGCTGTAGCGCCGCGTCGCCCACCATGTCGCGCAGCATCCACCAGACGTACATCGCCTTGATGCGGTACATGACCTCGTCAGTGGAGGCAATCAGGCCGGGCGCGTTCGGTTTGGCCCCAGTCTCTGACGCCGGAGCCGGTGCGCCAGAAACCTGTGCCATAGCGGCTTCCGCCGCCAACAAAGGGAGCAGAAATGTCTGCATGTATGAGATGGCGGCAGCGCGCCCGCTCTCGTGCTCGCGCTCCAGCGCCTGCGCGAAGTGCGCCAGTCCTTCCTCGATCCATGGCCTCGGCGAACTGAGCGATGCATGCACCAACTGATGCATCATGCGCTGTTGGATGGCGCCGCGGTCCGCCAAAACCAGCGGCGTGAACAGCAGCCGCCCGCTTTCGAAGGGCGCATCGCCGACATTCGGCAGTTGCGCGACGGCGATCTTCACCTTGGGCGCGCCGAACCATTCCGTCTCGAACGGCAGCACTTTTTCGGCGGCGAGCGCGTACTCCTGCGCCGCCGAACCCTGCGGTGGCAGGTGAAACACATTGATCGCCGGCCGTATCATCTGCGTGTACTCCGCAATCGAAAACGAAGGCACGGCAACGGCGGCGAATGTATAGAGGGAACATCCGGTCTGGGTGGCCGCCTCCTCGCCCACGCCCAGCGCGTGTCGCGTCACTCCTTCCGCGCTGCCGTTCGCGACCACCGTCAGATTGCTCTCGCTGACCCAGCAGAGATTCACGCGCATACTTGTATCGTGCTGCGATCTTTTCCAGTCGTCGAGCGCCGGGAACAGGGTGTTCTCCGACACGCTCGCCGCCGCTAGGGACACCGGATACCAGGCCACGTATCCGATCCCGCGTACCGCCGTTATCGGCTCCGCCACCTGGTCCCAATCGCTGTGCACCGCGGTCTCCGCGGGCACGCCGAGTCGCGTCAGCCGCGTCGTGTCCTGCGTGATCTGGCCTGAGTAGCCGACTTCCAACTCGACGGTTGCCTTCGGCGCAACCGCCGCCGGCAACGTCACCACGGCTTCCGTGACCGCTCCGGTATGGTCAATGTCGGTGGTGTACAAGCTCGACACATACTCCAACGGTTTGCCGTTGAGTTCGATCATGCGCCAGGCGAGCGACGACGAAATCTGCAGCGTGAGATTGCGCTGTGGCGCGCTGGAGTCGTTGCGCAGGCGGACTTTGCCGCGCGCGGCAATGGCGTGGCCGTCGGGATCAATGCGGACTTCCAGGTCGTAGTGAACGAAGGTGAACGCGGTGCGGTCAACGGCAAAAGCCGAGCCACAGAGGACACAGAGAACAAGAAGAAAAAAAAGAAAGACAAAATGAAAAGCTCTCATTTCGTTTTTCCTTTTTCCTCCGTGGCTTCCGTGGCTGACCTCCGGGTTCGCCGCTGGCGGGCCACTTCGTACATCACCACCGCCGCCGCTACCGAAACATTGAGCGATGGCACTTTCCCCAGCATCGGGATGGACACCACAAAATCGCAGTGTTTGCGGACCTGTTCGTGCAGGCCCTTGCCTTCGGCGCCGAGCACCAGCGCGCAATCCATGTGGTAGTCCACCTGGTCGTAGGTTTGGCCGCCGCGCTGGTCGAGGCCGACCGTCCACACGTTCTTGCGCTTCAGTTCTTCCAACGTGCGGCTGATGTTGGTGACTTTGGCGATGGACAAATGTTCGCTTGCTCCCGCCGACACCATGGCCACCGTGCCGGTCACGCCCACCGCGCGCCGCTCGGGAATCGCAATGCCGTCCACTCCGGCGGCATCGGCGGTGCGGATGATCGCGCCCAGGTTATGCGGGTCCTCCACGCCGTCCAGCACGACGAGAAACGCGTGCTGGCCGCGGCGCGCGGCCAGAAGGTCGTCCACATCCACGTATTGCTTCTCCGAGGTGACCGCCACCACACCTTGATGTGACGGCCCGCCCGCCATCCGGTCCAACTCCTCCCGTGGCATGGAGCGCACCGCCACGCCGTGGGCTCGACATTCCTCGGCAATGCGCTGCACGCGCCGATCATGCCGCTCGCGCGCCACCGCCACGTACTCGAACGCTCGCCCGCGTGCCTTCAGCGCCTCGCCCACCGCGTTGATGCCGTAGATCACGGCCATGGGAAGAGTCTAGCAGGGCGGCAGCTCGTAGCTGGTAGCTGGCAGCTCACGGTCGGCGATCCCCAGCTACCAACTACCAGCTACCGATGACGAACTGCTGCTAGACTGGAGTGGTGAATCAGGTCTTCATTCTTTCTGCCGTACGCACGCCGATCGGCAAGTTCGGCGGCTCGCTGGCGTCGTTGACCGCCGCCGATATGGGAGTGATTGCCGCCAAGGCCGCCCTGGAACGCGCCGGCGTGAGCCCTGAGCAAGTGGACGAGACGATCTTCGGCAACGCGCGCCAAGCAGGATGCGGCCCCAACCCCGCGCGCCAGGTGGGCATCCGCAGCGGCGTGCCGGAAACCGTCCCCGCCTACACCGTCAACCAGGCATGTGCTTCGGGGATGAAGACGATCGCACTGGGGTGGCAAGAGATCGGAAACGGCAACTTGGAGTGCGTGCTCGCCGGGGGCACCGAGTCCATGTCGCGCCTGCCCTATTACCTCGACGGAGCCCGTTGGGGCCTGCGCATGGGCAACACCGAATTGGTGGACGGCATGTATCGCGACGGCTTCTTCTGCCCGATGGCGAAGATGGTGATGGGCGAGACCGCCGAGCTTCTGGCGCAGAAGTACCAGATTACGCGCGAGGAGCAGGATCAGTACGCGCTATGCTCGCAGCAGCGCGCCGAGCGCGCGCTCAACGCCGGGCGCTTCAACGACGAGATTGTGCCGGTGACTATCGAGAGCAAAAAGGGGACTCAGGTGGTCACCCGCGACGAGCACCTGTTCCTCGGCGCCACCCTGGAGAAGATGGCCAAGCTGCCGCCCGCCTTCGGCAAAAGCGGAACCATCACCGCCGCCAACGCTTCCGGAATCACCGATGGCGCCGCCGCCGTGGTGCTTGCTTCCGAGCGATTCGTGAAGCAGCACAACCTGAAACCGCTGGCGCGAATCATGGGCGCCACCACGGCGGGCGTGGACCCGCGCTACATGGGCATCGGCCCGGTGCCAGCGCTGCACAAATTGCGCGACAAGGTCGGGGTCGCGCCTGCCGATGCCAGTGTCATCGAATTGAACGAAGCGTTCGCCGCCCAGGTGCTGGCGTGCGACCGGGAACTCCATTTCGACCGCGACCGACTCAACGTCAACGGGGGCGCCATCGCGCTCGGCCACCCGATCGGCTGCACCGGCGCGCGCATTACCGTCACGCTGCTGCACGAGATGCTGAAACGAAACGCCAAGCGCGGCATCGCGACGCTGTGCGTCAGCGGCGGCATGGGCATGGCGCTGGCCCTGGAGAGCGTGGCAGGTTAAGTCCCGGCGAGAGCGCCCGAAATCTGCTTCAAAATCAGCACATTCGTGATAATTGACCGCGCGTTAGTGGGTTGGGGGAGAGATGTCTGTGATAAGCAACCGAAAAAAGGCGAAATTGTGAGTTTGTGACTCCCGTTTTGGGAAGAGGCTTTCGGTTGGCGGCGGGCGGTAGTCGGTAATCCGTAGTCGGTAGTCGGGCAGGCCGGATGGATGGCGCGGACTCAAGAACCGGTCGCGGCAGTTTCGGAAATAACAAATTCGGAGAGGGACTTGACGATCTGGACGGTTTCGAGCGAGACGGTGATGACCTGGCCGATGAGGCGGAGGATGTATTCGCGGTCGTCGGCACGGTTGGGGTCGTTGGTGATGCCGGAGCGCTTGTCGGTGGAGACCTGGTACTGGTCAATGACCCATTCGAGGGCGGAGCGGTTGCCGAGGCGGTAGTCGGAGGTTTCGAGAGGAATGCCTTTCAGGGTGAGGGCGTCGTTGTAGAAGAGGGTGGATTTGTCTTTGTTCGAGAGGCGCATTTTGGTGACGCGGTAGTCGAGCTTGGCGGTGGGTTTCCAGAGTTTTTCCAGCGGGTATTCGGGTTGTTGTTCGTAGTGGACGTGGAGGTCGGCGAGGCTTTTGCCGGCGGCGACGAGGCGGCGGAAGGTGTCGAGGTCGGGAGTCGCGCCGTCCCTACGGGACTCGGCAACGATGTTGGCGGGGTTCCCAGGGCTGGCGCCCTGGGCTACCAGCGTGTCGTCCCTACGGGACTCGGGACCATCAACCGCGCTGTTCCCGGCACTGATGTGCCGGGCTATGGACTGCCGTCCCTGAAGGGACTCGGCAGGTTCAATGCCGATGTTCCCGGCACTGACGTGCCGGGCTAGGTTCTGGTGTCCTTGGCGGGACTCGACCCCAGCGGCTAAAGCCGATGTTGCAAGGATGGTCTCGTCAGCAGGGCTGAAGCCCTGCTCCACCCGGTTTACGTCGGCGGCGAAAGCCGGAGAATCCGAGGCGGGCTGATTCGCCGGGCTGAAGCCGGGCGCTTCCACCGCAGCGGCTGAGGCCGCTTTTGCAGGGACAGGGGCTGAAGCCGGCACACGCGAGGGCGCGTGTGCCACACCAGCCAAGAAGGGGATGCGGGGGAGTTCGCGTTTGAGGTTGGCGGCGTAGCGGGAGCGGTACTCGGGGTGGTGGAGGACGGCGTAAATGTAGTGGAAGATGTCCCACTTGGAGATGGAGGGGGCGTGGTAGTGGGAGCGGAATTATTCGAGGAGCGCGGCACGACGCGGCGGGTTGCGTTCCGATTTCGGATAAAATCCCGCGCCTCAACGGCGCGGCGAAAGGCGCGCCCCTCCGAAACAGGCCGTGGACGCCGTTTTTCAGCAACCTGGCGATGCGGCATTTACGGACGGCCTGAAGTGGGGGAGAACTTCAATCGGGCCTACGGCACTGGGATAGCTTTCCCAATACGCCCCGCCACTGAAGTGGCGGGCTATCGTCAATCGCCCCGCTGGGGCTGCGATGTGGCGGTTACGTACACCGGCAATCAGGCAAGAACTAGTTCTCACGCAGAACGAAAGTGTGTGCGTGAGAAGTGTGCCGCGCCGCTGGCGCTCGATAATTCCGTTCCACTTTCCCCAGCGCTGCCCGCAGGGTTAACGAATTCCGCGGCTCCGCGGCTGGATTATGGGTGTATTTGGTCCACTGCGCTTCTAGAAAGTGAGTGCTCACGCAGACACTGAAGCCCCTACTGTTTGGTGGCACTATTCGCCGGGCTGAAGCCTGGCGCTTCCACCTCAGCGGCTAAAGCCGGATGAATTTCTGGACTCAAACGGGACGGCTGAAGCCGTGCCCTCTCCGAAAAAACCAGCCGTGGAGGGCATTTTTCGAGCGGCGCTTCCACCACATTTTGCCGCGCTCGAGGGCGAGCGCGCTCCAGCGCGGGGTGTTCCGATATGCATCAACGCTGCCGCTTCAGGTAGAGCGCTGCCAGCGGCGGCAGGATGAGATCGACCGAGCAGGACTGGTTGTGCCAGGGGATAGGCTCGGAGTTGCAGCCGCCGCCGTTGCCCATATCGGACCCGCCATAGATCTCGCCGTCGCTGTTGAGCAACTCGCGCCAATATCCGCACTGCGGCACCCCGACGCGATAGTTCTCGCGTGGCACGGGAGTAAAGTTCAGCGCCACCAGGATGGTGTCGTCGGGATTTTCGGTCTTGCGCAGGAAAGTAAGCGCGCTGTTGTCGCCGTCGTTGGCATCCACCCATTCGAAGCCGCGCGGATCGGTGTCGAGCAGGTGCAGCGCCGGCTCGGCGCGCAAGGTGCGGTTCAGGTCCTCGACCCACTTCAACACGCCGGCATGATCGGGATATTGGAGTACGTCCCATTCCACGCTGGCGTCGTGGTTCCACTCCGGCCACTGTCCGAATTCGCCGCCCATAAACAGCAATTTTTTGCCGCTCTGCGCCCACATGTAACCGAACAGCAGGCGCAGGTTGGCATACTTCTGCCACAGGTCGCCGGGCATCTTGCCCAGCAGCGAGCCCTTGCCGTGCACCACCTCGTCATGCGACAGGGGCAGCAGGAAATTTTCGGTGAAGGCGTAGAGGCCGCGGAAGGTCAGCACGTGATGGTGAAAGCGCCGGTGGATGGGGTCCTTGCTCATGTAGACCAGGGTGTCGTGCATCCAGCCCATGTCCCACTTGAGGCCGAATCCGAGTCCGCCCAGGTAGGTTGGTTTCGACACCATTGGCCAGGCGGTGGATTCCTCGGCGATCATCTGCACCGAGGGAAATTCCTGGTAGACATCCTGGTTCAGGCGCTGCAGGAAGCTGATGGCGTCCAGGTTCTCGCGGCCGCCGTAGCGGTTGGGAATCCACTCGCCTTCCTGGCGCGAGTAATCCAGGTACAGCATGGAAGCCACCGCGTCCACCCGCAGCCCATCGGCGTGATACCGATCGAGCCAGAAGATCGCGCTGGACAACAGGAAGCTGCGCACCTCGTTGCGCCCGTAGTTGAAGATGTAGCTCTTCCAGTCGGGATGAAAGCCTTGCCGCATGTCGGCGTGCTCGTACAGGTGCGTGCCGTCGAAGTAGGCGAGTCCGTGCTCGTCGGAAGGAAAGTGCGAAGGCACCCAGTCCAGAATCACTCCGATACCGTTCTGGTGCAGGTGATCGACCAAGAACATGAAATCCTGGGGCGTTCCGTAGCGGCTGCTGGGCGCGAAAAACCCGGTTACCTGGTATCCCCACGAGCCAAAGAATGGATGTTCCATCACCGGCATGAATTCGACGTGGCTAAAGCCGGCGCGCTTGACGTACTCGGCCAGCTTGGGCGCAAGCTCGCGGTAGCTCAGCGAGCGGTTGTCCTCCTCCCTCACCCGCATCCACGAACCGATGTGCATTTCGTAGACTGACATCGGCGCCTGCATGGAGTGGCGTGCGTGGCGCGTCCGCATCCATTGCTGGTCGCCCCATTCGTAGCCGAGGTCGCGCACGATGGAGGCAGTGAGCGGCGGCACCTGGTTGAAGAATGCGTAGGGATCAGCCTTGTCCACGCGATATCCCAGGTAGCGCGAGACGATGTAGTACTTGTAGTGGGCACCGTCGCCGAGGCCGGGTATGAATCCCTCCCAGATGCCGGAGGGCCCGCGCGACCGCAGTTTGTGCGTGTACTTATTCCAAGCGTTGAACTCGCCGAAGACGTTGACCTCTTCCGCGTCCGGCGCCCACACCGCAAAGTACACGCCGCGTTTCCCTTCCCACTCCGCCAGGTGCGCGCCCAGGTGTTCGTAGAGACGGTTGTGCGCCCCCTCGTTAAACAGGTGAAGGTCGTAGTCGCTCAGCAGAGAGAAGTCGTAGCTGACCGCGGAGGTCTGAGTATCCAGTTTAGGGGAGCTCATGGAGGCCTCGATTTTCCAACATCCCCCAATTAGAGCACAAAGAGCCAGTTGCCAGTTGTCAGCGACCGTTATCCGGAAGGTACACCGGGATTGAAATGGCCGCAGCAAAGACTTGCAAGAGGGAGCGTGTTCACCCTCCCACGCAGCCGAAGAGTAGGTTGCTGAGGCGCTTGGTGGTTGGCGCTCGCTAGTGGCTGCCGCCCTTGGTCAGCCACGTCCAGACGGGCACGCCCTGCTTGTCGCGCAGCACGATCTTGTTGTTGCCAAGCTCGATTTCGCGCGCCAGGATCGCATCCTTCTCGTTCACCCGCACCTTGGAACCGGTGATGATCACCTGATCGCCCTTGTGGAAGACAACCTCGAATTCCTTGAGAAAGCTGTTCGGGCAGAGGCGGACTTCCATCTCCGCGCCCGCAGTTTTGACAGTCAGGTAAATGCCGATCTGTCCCTTGGGATTGGGGACTTCCGTGATCTCTTCTACCGTCCCCTTGATCGTGACCTCTTTCGCCACGTCGTACTTGGGGCCCGCCTCAGCGGTCTTCTGCGCCAAGACGAACGGCGCCAGGACCATCATGGCGGCCAAGCACGCCAGCGCCACTGCTTTCCGGACCAACATGGTTCGCTCCTTCCCGTGACCGCGCCAGCGGCCACCAACCATCGCTCGGAGCTACCTAGAAATAGCCTACGCCTGACTGCCTGGCGGTGCTGTGAGTTGCGTCACACCAGCCTTGCCCGTGTCGAAAAGGGTGCCGGCCGGCTTGCTGCGCGGTGGTGACGCGGTTAAAGTGACAGAATCAGGATCCATGCTCGCGCTGGGCAACACCCCGCGTTTCCTAATTCGCTTGGGTGCGCCCGTCGATCTCGACGAGCGCCGCCGGGTGGAGCGGGTGCTCGCCTCGGCCCGCGTACTACTGGCCTGCGCCGGCTTGCTGGCCATCTACTTGGATCCCACCGAGCCCAGCCGCTATGCCAATGTCGCCTACGGGGTATTGATTTCCTACGTTGTGTACAGCGTCGTCGTGTGGGGCATGTTGAACCGCGCCGAGGCCGCCGTGCCCTCGTTTCCCTGGATCCATCTCCTCGACCTGACGTTCCCCGCTGTGGTGACGCTGTTCTCCGAAGGCCCCAATAGCGCGTTTTTCCTCTACTTCGTGTTCGTGCTGACGGCCGCGGCGTTCCGCTGGGGCTTTCTCGAGACCTTTGCCACCGCCGTGGCCACCGTGGCCGTCATGACCTCCGAGGCGGCGCTGTTGACCTTCGGCCATCCGCTTGGAACCTGGTTGGAAGGCGACTACGAGGTGAATCGCTTCGTTATCCGCTCCACCTACTTCATCCTTCTCGGTGCCCTGTTGGGTTACCTTGCCGAGGAAGGAAAGCAGTTGCGCGCCGAGAGCAGGTTCATTGCTCGCATCGCCGGATTGGCGCGGGTGGAGGCCGGCCTGCGCAGTTCGATGCAGGCAATTCTTGGCGCAACCATGCGCCTTTTCACGGCGCCGCGGGCCCTGGCCGTCCTTCGTCAGAACGCTTCCGAACGCGTCTTCCTGTGGCATTCCGAAGCGAAGCCCAACGGCCACAACAGCATTGGCTGGTCGGAGGTCGGCGCCGAGGAGCGCGCAGGCTACACCGCATCCTTGCCGACGCACAGCTTTTATGCGCAGCGGCGCGGATCGACGTGGAGCACTTGGGAGGTTGATGCCGAGGGCCAGCGCGCGCACACTGATTCCTTGTGGTCGCCGGCCGAATTTCCGCAGGTCAACGATGCGGCATCCGTGCTCTCCACCCCGCTCAGCATGGGAGAGGAATGGACCGGATACCTGCTGCTGTACGACGCCAATACCGGTCGAGACAGGCTCAAGGAAGTGTTCTTTGCCCAGAAGCTGATCCGCCAGATCACGCCGGCCATTTACAACGTGTACCTGTTGCGGCGGCTCCGTTCCCGCGCTGGCGCGATCGAACGCGCACGGGTGGCCCGCGAGCTGCACGACGGCGCCATCCAGGCCTTGATCGCGGTGGAAATGGAGGTGGACGTCCTACGCCGCGAGGTCTCGCGCGTAGACAACCCCGCTCAGGTCGCGCCCCGCCTGGAACGCATTCAAGAATTGCTGCGGGAACAGGTGTTCGCCCTGCGCACTATGATGCAGCAGATGCGTCCGCTTGAGGTCAGCTCCGGCCAGCTCCTCGACCACCTCGCCGACACCGTCGAGCGCTTCCGCCGCGATACCGGCATTGCCGCGGAATTCGCCACTGCGCTGGAAGAAGTCGAGCTCTCGCCACGCACTTGCCGCGAGCTGGTTCGCATTGCCCAGGAGGCGCTGACCAACGTGCGCAAGCACAGCGGAGCCCAGCGCGTGCTCGTCCGCTTCGGCGCGCAGGAAGGCCAATGGACGCTGGCGGTGGAAGACGATGGCCGCGGCTTCGCCTTCGTCGGCAAGAAGTCTCTGGCCGAATTAGACGCTTGCCGAAAAGGCCCGGGCGTCATCAAGGAACGTGTGCGTATGCTAGGCGGCAATTTGGAGATAGAATCGCAGCCTGGCCAGGGTGCTCGTCTGCAGGTTACTCTGCCCCAGAAGTCACAAGCCGGCTATGTCTAACGTTCCTATCCGCATTCTCATCGCCGACGATCACCCTATCTTCCGCGACGGCCTGCGCCGGCTGCTGGAGTCCGAGCCCGATTTGCGCGTGGTCGGAGAAGCCGCCGACGGCGCCGAAGCTGTCGCCCTGGCGCAGGAACTGAAGCCTGACATCCTGCTGCTCGATCTCGCCATGCCCGGCATGCCCGGCCTGGAGGCCTTGCGCGAGCTCAGCCTCGCCAAGAGCCCCGTGCGTACCATTCTGCTCACCGCCTCGGTGGAGCGCCCGCAGATCGTTGAGGCGCTGCAACTCGGCGCCCGCGGCGTGGTGCTGAAGGAATCGGCGACCCAGCTCTTGCTCAAGAGCATCACCGCCGTCATGGCCGGCAGCTATTGGGTCGGTCGCGACAGCGTGCCCGACCTGCAGCAACTGGTGCTCGGCAAATTCGCTCCCGAGCAGCCCGGCAACCGCTACGGCCTGACCCGGCGCGAAATGCAGATGGTGGCCGCCATCGTCGAGGGCTCGAGCAATCGCGAGATGGCGCAGAAGTTCAACGTGCGGGAGGACACGGTCAAGCACCACCTGACCAGCATTTTCGCCAAGCTCGGCGTCTCCACCCGCCTGGAGCTGGCCCTGTTCGCCCTCGAGCACCGCCTGGTAACCAAGGAGAGGACGGCGCGGTCGGCGCGAGCCTGAGCCGTGTCAGGTTCGCAGGTGATTCATCTCGCACCGGTCCGGGTGGAAGTGGCCATCCGTCACAACTAGACGTGAGGAAAGTCACAGCTCCCTGTGCTTAGCGGGTTACAATCGCTTCAGGTCCGCGGAGGTGCTGCCATGGCGACTGACGAGCGCGACGTCCTTGAAGTCCTGAAGTTCGAACTCAACTTCCTCGAGCAGGGCGGTTACGGCCGCTCCGTCCACACTTCGCAAACGCCGACCTCGATCTTCCAGGATTCCATCACCTGCCTCAACTTCGGCGAACCCCGGCGCCCGCACCCGTGCGCGGAATGCATGCTCATCGATTTCGTTCCGGAGTCGTCCCGAAACGAGAATGTTCCCTGCCACCATATTCCGCTGACTCCGTCGGGAGAAACCGTCGCCACCTTGGAATCGGGCTACAATCAGGCCAAGCTGGAAGGGGCCGCGATCGCCTGGTTGCGGGCCGTCATCGCGCGTATTGAGCAAGAGCGCCTGACGCGCAGTGCCTGATCAGCAGAAGGAGGCGCGATGCTTTCCAAGTGCGCCAACCCGGCCTGCTTCGCGTCGTTTCGCTACCTCCACGTAGGCCGCATCTTCACCCTGCTGTCCGGCCCGGAATTGCGTGGCGCCTACGCCGTCTGGGACCACGCCGTCGAACACCACGTCGAACGCTTCTGGCTGTGCGAGGCCTGCTCGCAGACCATGACCGTGTGCCGGGTCAACGATCGGGTCGTGGTGCGCCGTCTGCCGCCACGGCCGCGCGCCACCTCGGGGCCGGCCATCGCGGCCTGAGGTTCCATTTTAGGAATTGTCTGAGTGGATTTGTTCGCTTTCATCGCTTGCCGCCGGCTGCGCCCGTCAGCGTCCGTTATAAACTGTTTTTCCAAGCCGGGTTGTCTGTTCCTGGGAGCATGTATGAAACGGGAATTCACTTCGCTGACCCCGCAAGAAGCGCTGCACGTCGCCATCTTCATCGAAGAGCGCAACGCCGAGCTCTACCAGCAGTTCGCCGAACTGTTCGCCGAATTCAAGGATCCCGACTCGCTGGAGATCGCGCAAGTCTTCTGGGACATGGCCACCGAAGAGCGCGGTCACGGCACCATGCTGCAGGAGCGCTATTTCGAGCGCTACGGTACGCAAGCCTGCGTCGTCACCGAAGAGGACGTTTGCGAGTTGCTGGAAGTTCCCAAGCTGGAAAGCGGCGAGTTGTTTGCCTTCTCCCGCGGCCATGCCTCGATTGCTCCGCGCACCGCCGCCTTACAAGTCGCGCTCGAGGCCGAGCAGACCGCCATGCGTTATTACTCGCAACTGGTGGAAAGAACCTCTGACCGCAATCAGCGCAATATGTACGCTGAACTCGCCAACTTCGAAGCTGACCACACCGAGTTTCTCCGCCGCAAGCTCAACGACGCCAGGCGCGCCGTCAGCGGTGGCGACGTGGTCTGAACTTGTCGTTAGGCGAGCGACGGTCCTGAACTGCCGAACACGTCTTCTTCAGCCGCAAGAATGACAATGGTGTCATCCTGAGTTCGCGGCGCGCGCTGGTCGCGACGCGAACTGAGGATCGATGTTTCGAGTCCACTACGCCGCCACTTGCCTGGCCGGTCGTTGCACTTCGCGCAGCTTCCCCGTCGTCACGTCATAAACGAACCCGCGCACCGGAATGTGCTTGGGAATCCACGGGTGCGAATGCACACGATCAATCTGCCGCCGGACATTTTCCTCCAAGTCCGAAAAGGCATGGAAGTGCACCGGCGCGACCACCGCCGTGCCCGTTGCCTTCTCCAGATGCTGCCGCAAATCGTCATCCTTGAAGGTCAGCATGCCGCAGTCGGTGTGGTTGATGATGAGAAATTCCTGCGTGCCCAGCAGGTGGTGCGAAATCAGCAAGGAGCGCAGAGCATCTTCCGTGATGATCCCGCCGGCATTGCGGATGACGTGCGCATCGCCGGTCTTCAGCCCCAGAATCTGTTCCACCGTGAGGCGGGCATCCATGCACGCCACCACCGCCACCTTTCTGGACGGTGGCATCGCCAGGCTGCCAGAATCGAAATTCTGTGCGTAGTGCTGGTTAGCTTGCAGCAGATCGTCGGTCGTACTCATCGTTTGTTCTCCTTTTTGCGCAAATTAGAATGCCGCTCGCGGGGAGCGGCTGGGAGGCTGGAACTCGACTCAGATCAGAAACCGCGCCAACGCCCCGGGCCGCTGAGGCCGCGACGACAGCAAGGCACAAGCACGATCATGCAGAGTGGGAAAGACATCATAGTCGGATACAAGAGATGATTCGTCCCGCGATTCGGTCACAAAGAGATTTAAGACAATACGGTCGCTCCGCCCTTGTCTCGCCCGGGACTTGGGCGGGACGGGTCCGGTTCCCGCTCACGACACTTCCCCACTGCGTCGCAAGTTGCGCAGTGTCAGCGCCACCGCGATCAATCCGAGCACGGCAAAGATACCGCAGCACACTGCCCAATCAGGGTACAAATGTCGCGGCGCTGACAACGACACCAGCAGGAAAAAAAACGGATTGGCATAGATCGGGGCGCGAACGTCCAGAGGTATAGCTGCCCACATGGCCGCGCCCTGGTGCATCATGCTGAGGCGCACGAAAAACAGGATTGCCGTCACCACGCAGAGCACAATCACCGTCCCGTAGCCCACCGCGGTAGCGTGCATGCTGCGCCGGAAGACCGAAGACCAGTACAGCCCCACGGCGCTCATGCTGGCCAGGATGATGATCGTCGTGGCAGTCACAATGAACACTTCCCACGGCCCGATCCCGCCAAAGGCGAAGGCCAGGCTCATCACCGGCAGGCTGGTCACCAGCAGGAGCACGACGAACAGCAGCGACGCCGCGAATTTTCCCCACCAGATCTGATTGACCGTCAGCAGCGAGGTGAGCAGACCTGCCAGCGTGCGTTGTTCCTTCTCGATGGTCAATGCGCCGGCGCTGAAGATCGGCGCCAGCAGCAGCAGGAGCGCCAGTTGCGCGAAGGCGACAGTCAGAAATAACGCCACGCCGATCTGCGAGCCCTGCACTTCGGCATACGGGCGGTCCACCGTGGCTAAGAAATAGGCAAACACCACTACCGCACCCAGTGCGACCAGGTACAGAGACGGCAGCAGCCACCCGCGCCGCTCGCGCATGCGCTGGCGTACCTCCTTGCGGATCATCGGGTTCATGCTTTGCCGCCCGGCGGTGAGAACGCGCGCCGGTACTCCTCTTCCAATCCCACGTCGCGAGCAAGGAAACGCACGACGGATACTCCGCCCGCGATCAGGGTTCGCAACAGCGCGGCCGCTTCACTGGCTGCGCCGGTGATTTCCACCAGCAGTGTTGGGCCTTGTTGCTGCAGCAGCCGCGTTCCAGCCGCCGCAGTGAGGGCGACCATGGCAGCCGCCGGATCGCCCAGCACCTCGATCTCGTAGACCAGCGCCTTCGCCTGTTTCTCGCGTAACGGGATCACTGCCCGCCCCTCGGCATCCCTGGCATTGCGGCCTTGCGCGATCAGCGCCACGTTGGTGCAAATGTCCTCCAGGTCGCTGAGGATGTGCGACGAGATCAGGATGGTCACGCCTTCCTCATTGAGCGCGCGCAACTGCTGGCGCAACTCGATGCGCGCGATGGGGTCCAGTCCCGTCGCCGGCTCATCGAGCAGGAGCACTCGCGGCTGGTGCAACAAGGTCTTGGCGAGCAACAACCGCTGTTTCATGCCGAACGACAGCTCTTCCACGTAGGCGCTGCTGCGCGCCTCCAGCCCGGAGCGTTGCAGCGCGCGCGCCACTGCCGATCTCCGCTTGTCACCTCTAAGCGCGAACGCGTCGGCAAAGAACTCCAGGAACTCGCGCACGCTCATCTCCTGGTAGAGTCCCGGCTGGTCGGGCAGGTAGCCGACCACGCGCTTGATCGCCTGCGGATTGCGGGTTAGGTCCTTTCCGTCAATGGCGACCCTTCCGCTCTGCGGCCGCAGCAACGTGGCCAGGGTCTTGATCAGCGTCGTCTTGCCCGCGCCGTTGGGACCGACCAGCCCGAACAGTTCGCCGCGTCCGACGTGCAGCGTGAAGTCGTCCAGTGCGCGCGTGCCGTTGTAACTCTTGCGAACGTGCTCGATGTCGATCAATCGAACACCACCACCAGCAGCGCCTGGTCGTTTCTGGCGTACGCAACTCCCGCCAGCCGCGCGGCCAAGGTGGGAGTGCCGCTCAGTCCGAGCACAACCCGGCCGCTTAGGCGCTGCACATACGACATGCGGGCCAATTCGGACAGCGACGGCGGCCCCGAACGCTGCTGCGCGGGACTCTCCTGCGCTTGACGCAGTTGCTTATCGTATTCATACAAGGGCTTTGCCGGAACATCGGCCAGCGACACTTCCGCGCCCGGCGCAAGTGTCCCGAGCGTCCACACCTTTTTCGCGCTGAAGTCCACGAATATCGCCTCCCGCAGTTCCACTCCGGTCTCGTTACGCAAACGCCCGGGGGCAACCTCCCGCACGCTTCCGCGGAATCGCCGCGGGCCCTCGAAGCTGTGGTCGGAGAATGACCAGCGCAGTAAGGAAACATCGATCTCTTGCGGAGGTCCCAGGCGGAACTCCATGCCCGGAGCGATGCGCTGCTCGCGGATTTGGGCGCCGATATCAACGCTGTCGAGCGCTTTCCGGTCGGGGTTGGAAAGGATCGCCTCCGGCTCCGCCAGGCTGAGCGTCATGGTGCGGCGCTCGGGCGCGGAGATGCGCAGGCCGTAAGTCGCATAGGCATTCGGGCTGCGCTGGTCCATCCAGTAGATGGCGAGGTTGTCCAGGGTGAAGTGCTTGGGCCGTTGCAGCGAACTTGAAACATAGAACGAGGCAGCAAAGAGCAGCGCGCCGGCAACGATGGTCAGCCAGCCCCATTCCAGCCGCCGCAGGCGGCGCAGGATGGCGAAGTTCACGAGTCCAATCACGACGATGTAGATGGCCAGCCAGATCAGCAGCCAACGCAGCCGCGGGAAGGTGAACTGGGTCGCAGCATGGCGGCGGAACCAGTTCATTTCCTCGCTAGCTCGGTTCGGCATCCACTGATACTGTCCCTGCGAAGCTGCCAGCAGGTCGGTCAGCATGCCGCCGGTAAACACGCTGCCCAAGGTTTGGCTCTTCAGGCTGGCGATCCGGTACAGCTTGCCGCGGCTGACCCGCACCGCTTGGCCGCTGGCTGCGCCCTGGCGATACGGCGCCAGGAAGTCCGGGTCGGCGATCTCCTTCTCCAGCAAGATCAGCCGTCCGCCACGGCGCAGGAAGTCTTCGATCGCGGCGCGCTGGCCGGGCGTGTAGCCGCTCATGGGCGCTGCTACGACCATTGACTGCAGAGTGGAATACGGCCACCAGTGCGCGCGCGGGCCTAGCACGGTAATGAAGTGCAGCTTCTTGTTCTTATCGACCCGTTCTTCCATGGTGCCGCTGAACTGCGCCTGCTGTTGCACATCTTTGCAGGTCTGGTCGCCGCCACAGAGCAGGCCGACATTGCCTTCCACGGAGCGCGTGGAGAGCTTGTCCCCCTTGATGCGGTCATAGGCGAAGACGCGGCCGTCTGCTGCTGTGGCGCTTGCCTCCATCCGCATGTCGGCGTTCGCATAGGGCAGAATAACCGGCAGCTCAAGTTCGCGTGTCTCGTTGGCATCGAGAACGATCTGCGCGGTGAAGCTGTCACCGCCACCCAACATGGCTCGCTGATTCGGAGTGCGGGAAGCAGCGTTAACCCGCAAGTCCAGGCGCAGCGGCTGCGCCCGCGGATTGGCGATCCGCAGACGCACTGACGTCGGCTGACCGCCGACGTACTCGCCGTTGAGTCCAACTTCGAGGATATGCAGCGGCCCGAACTGCGGCGGCAGCTTCTCGTCCGCGGCAAGCGCCGCCGCCGCGCACAGCAGCAACAACAGCATGCATGGCAGCAGACGCATGCTTACGTTGGCGTCAAAGAACACTGGCCGGGAATAGGAGGCAAGTGGCATTCTATGCGCGAACCTTCGCAGTGCGGACTACAAGCTGGAACCTGGAAAGCGATTCGACTTTCTTGCGGGTGACGCCTGTAGCCTGCAGCGGCTTCAGTCCCGCTTCTGCGGCGCCACCATCGCCTCCGCCGGAAACGACTTAAATACCACTTCGCGCTGTTGCGCCGTCTGCTTGTGGTCTTTGTCCTCGGTTATCTGCGTCAGCGTGCCCTTGATTGTCCAGTAGGCTTCCGCGCCGGGCGTCTTCCCTTCTCCGCGTTGCACCGTGCCTTTGAACTCGAACGAGATGCCGTGCACCGACCGCGTGGTGAACGCCAGCTTATTGCCTTGCATCGAGCCCTTGGTGAACATGTGGTCGAGGAAGGCGCCGCGGTCGCTGTCGAGGTCGCCGTAGCGCGAGACGAATCCGTTCACGCGTCCGTCCGGTTCCACGTCAACCTCCACGAACTCGCCTTCGCGCAGGAAAGTGTACATGCCGGAGACGTCGTTGGAGGCGGCGGGTGCGGAGGCGCTCTTGGGCGGCTGCGATTGCGCCCACGCGGCCGCGCTCGCCAGCAGGAGAAACACAGTCGCGAGTCGCAAGCGGCGAGTCGCGAGCGCTTGCATTCCGCATCCTGGGACGAACGCGTTGTCTGGAGACTCGGGACGAGCGGCTCCCGACTTCCTGGGGCTATCCCTGAGTGTCTGCATCATAAGAATCCTGATCGACTCCCATGATTAGAACACATCCGGGAACGCGCTCCGAGGGCACAGAAGAGGCAGTTACTAGGTTAACTCTGCTGGTGGAATGGCCGGCAGGACATCAGGTGTTTGCCGAAAACCTGCGCGATCTTTTCTTCTACCCCGCAATACCGGAACCATCGCTGACGTCACGGCACGCGCCGTTCTGGCCCGACGTATTCGTCGAGCGTCCGGTCGCTTGGCGCAGCATGGCGTCGTCGGCGCTCCATCACGTGTTCGCGATTGTGGTCGTCTACGGGATGTCGGTGACGTGGGCACCGCGCGCGCCGGTCAGGAGCCGCAGCCCGTTCGACAACAGCAAGATCACCTACTACAGCGTTTCGGAGTATTTGCCAGCCATCGACACCGGCAGCGCGCCCGCGCCTGCCCAAGAAGAGCGCAAGGGCGAACCGAAGTGGGCGAAGCAGCGCATCATCTCGCTTCCGCCTGCGCCCGACAATTTCCGCCAGACCATCGTCACGGCCAGCCAGATCAAGCTGCCGAAGGATGTGTCGATGCCGAACCTGGTGGCGTGGACGCCTGTTCCGGCGCCGGTTCCAGAGGCGGCGATAAAGTCGGCGGCGAGACTGCCGGCGTTCACGCCGGAGGTCGTCGCGCCTGCGCCGTCCGCGGACGCGCTGCGCTCCAAGGCTGCGGCTGCCTGGCAACCCGAAGTTGTCGCGCCTCCACCTTCGATGGAAACGGCAAAGTCCAAGACGCGCCTGCCCAACATCCCTGAGCCGTCGGTGATCGCGCCTCCAGTTTCCTCCAGTGCGGCGGCGCGTCCGCTGGGCGCGATGAATGTGGCGCGACTCGATCCAACAGTTGCAGCACCCAAGCTTTCAGTTCCCGAGCAACGCACCGCAACCGCTGGCTCTGAGGGCGCGGGCCAGGTCGCGCCGAACGGCACGGGCGGCGCGGCTGTACAGCCAGCGCCTGATGTCGGCGGAATCGGCAATGGCAAGCGCGCGGCGGGACAACTGATCGCGCTGGGGCTCGATCCCGCGGCCGTGCATGGTCCCATCGACGTTCCCAACGGCAGTCGTTACGGGAAGTTCGCGGCCACGCCGGTAGGAAATCCCAATGCTCCGGGAACGCCTGACATCAAGGGCGGCGGAACGAACGGCGGAGCTGGACACGGATCGAATGGCGGAGGCGGAAACGGCGGAGGATCGGGTCCGCCGGGAATTTCGGTTGGGCCTGGACCTTCAAGTCCTAGCGCAGGAGGCGTGGTCGCGCAAGGCGATCCGTTGGATGTTCTGAAGTCGACTGCAAGCGCTCCGAAACCGCCGACAACGATGGCGTCGCTGGCAAAGCCGCGCATGGCGGACATTCCGCACGCGTCGCGCAGTGCGCCAACGCTGAATGCGCCAAGCAGGATCGAAGAGAAGGTGTTCGGCGGGAAGCGCTATTACTCGATGACGCTGAACATGCCGAACCTGACGAGCGCGGGCGGAAGCTGGATCATTCGCTTCGCGGAGTTGAAGGAATCGTCGTCAAAGGGCGACGTGATCGCGCCACAAGCGCGGGTGAAAGTGGATCCTTCGTATCCGGCGGAATTGATGCGCGACCGCGTGGAAGGAACGGTCATGCTCTACGCGGTGATCCACAAAGACGGAACGGTAGGCGAAGTGAAAGTGCTGCGCGGAGTGGAAGAGAGATTGGATGAGAGCGCGCGCGTGGCGCTGGCGCGCTGGAAATTTTATCCGGCGATGAAGAATGGATCGGCGGTCGATCTGGAAGCAGTAGTGCAGATTCCGTTCGCGGTGAGGAAAATGCCGTTCTGAAGAAGCGCAGAATCTCGGCTTGAGAATCTAGTAACTATCTGGTAAACCTATACTCCCCCCTCCCCCCTCCATTTCAATGGAGCCAACAACATACGCACGGTATACCATGACACTGGCACGGTAACCGTGGCGGGCCGGACTGTGGGGTTGGAGCCTTGTGGAGAGTGGGAAATCTCGCTTCTGGATGCTATCCCTCCCCACCCTGTCGCTCCAACCCCGGGAGCGACAAGGGTGGGGCAACCTCAAGAGTAGTTACCGGGAAAAGGGTGGGCCAGCCCCCAACCGCTGGCACCAAAATCTGACCGGCGGGTCGGGATACAACCACTGGTACAACTTCAACGCCAAACATCAGGTCCCCGAATTCCAGTACGACGCGGCAGGCAACGTGCTCTATGATGGTTCCCACTACTACACCTACGATGCGGAGGGGCGGGTGATCGCCGTCGATGGCGGCTACGCGGCGGGCGGCAGCACGTATTATTACGATGCCGAGGGGCGGCGCGCGCGCATCCTGCAAGGGGCCAATCAGCCCAGCGGTCTGAATGACTACGTATACGACATTTCCGGCAAGATGATCGCCGTGCTGGGCGACAGCGGCAGCCTGTCGCGCGGGGAAGTATTCGCCGGAGGCCGGCATCTGGTCACGTACGCCAATTCCACCACGTATTTCACGCATGCCGACGGACTGGGCACGGAACGGGTGCGCACCGACCCGCAGGGGAATGTGGTCAACGTCTGCACCAGCCTGGCCTTTGGCGACGGCAAGTCCTGCACCGGGCCTTATACCAGCGCCAACCAGTTCACCGGGGAGCCGTTCGACTATTGGAGCGGGTTGGATCATTTCTGGTTCCGCGACTACAGCTCCAATCCGGGCCGCTGGATGAGCCCAGACCCGGCGGGGCTGGCGGCGGTGGACCCGTCCAATCCGCAGTCCCTGAATCGGTATGCGTATGTGATGAACAATCCTACGAACCTGATCGATCCTCTCGGTCTTTTCGACGATTGCACGACCGGCTGCGCTAACCCGTTTTCAGCGATCACAGATGCGAGTCAAAGAAGTCTCGTGGCGGGAGATTTCGGTGGAGCTTGGCTGCGCTACCAGACGCAGCAGTTTCGAAACCAAAGCGGCTGGACCCACCCGATGCGGCAAGCTTACGGGGACTACTTGAAGGGCGTTTACGGTCAGACCCGGGCACGTGCAGAGGGGAGCGACTGGCAGATTTGGATGGACAACTCGCGCACAGAAGTGATTAACGGCGCGTTCTTTTATTTCGGTGGCGGAACTTGGGTGGACGCAGGAGGAAGCATCGTTGCCGCAAACAACGGCACGCTCCCTAACGGAGATGTGCCCGTCAGGTGGGATATCTTCCGAAATTCTGCGCAGTGTCCGACCTGCGGGAACATTATGCGCAATACGGCCGGGGCGGTGAATACTGCTGCAGTGGCGACTATGGTACTGGCTGCTCCCTTCGTAGTTGCAGGTACAGCGCCGACAATTGCTGGAGCTTATTGGACCGCCTACGGTCAGGCGTACAACTTGTCGGTGTACGGTTGGGCTTCGGCCGAAGCTTTGGGCCTTGACCCAACACAGCGGCTCTTGCGTGCAGCTGGAAGGATGGGCTCACCCGGGCCGTTGGGTACCTTGTGGCGTACGGCTACATGGGCGTACAGGCAATGCCAGGTATATTACGGGTGTTGAGCCCAGTCAGAAGCGGGGAAATGCCGTTGACGAGCCAAGCCGGGCAGCATGTGGGACATATGTGCTGTCCAGAGTGTGGTGGGACAATCGAAGTACGCCACACGCGCTATCCCTATTTTGCTTGCCCCAATTGCAGGTGTAATCTCTGTGTTCCACGAGCATTTCATATCAAGGTCCAGATTATAGGTGCAGTGCTGGGATTTATATTGAGTTACGTAGCTCACGTTCGCGGCATAGCACTAATCGCGTGCATCATTGTTGCTGCGGTTGTCATCGGCGCTGTGCTTGCTCCAATCGGATTAGTGCTGCTGCCGCCGAAACTGGACAGATACAATCCTTCCCTGCCGCCGGGGAGCTTAGGCCTAAGGTGAGGCGGCAACAAACGACCCAGCGGGTGGCCCAGGTAAATGAATGGCGGGTGGCCCACCTATTCAACCGAATAGATGGTGTGGGTGGCCCACCCTTCGCGGGTTTCGAAGAAATGGGGTATCTACTTCACTCAGGTGACCCCAAGATGTAGTATGGCCTGCCATGGAGGATTATCCACGAAATCAGGCTGAATTTGAGGCCCGCTTTTCGACAGAGGCAGCTTGCCGAGAGTATCTGGTCCGGCTGCG
>JAIQFT010000002.1 GCA_020073185.1 Terriglobia bacterium | reverse complement strand
GCGCGTTGGCGCTCTTCTTGACTGTGCTTGCGCCGGCGGTGGTCGAACTCGCCGTGCTGCCGCTGGAGCCGCTGGAAGCATCGGCGGCTGGCGTCATGACGAAGTCGCTCAGCGGGTGCCCGCCGACGGTCTCGGCGTCGCCGGCCTTGAGCGCGTAAGGAACTGAGACGAGCAGCACGCGCGGTTGCTCGGCTTCCTGCTCCACCTGCACGCCGAGCCAGCGGGCTTCGTTCGTGGTAAACAGGTCCATCGGCACGCCGTCCTTGGAATTGGCGCCCAGCAGGACGCTGTAGTGCCCGCCAGCATCGAGGGTGACATTCTGTACTTCCTGCCACAGGGGCGCGCCGCCTTCCGACTCGGAATATAAAGCGAAGGTCATGCCCACGGTCCCGGTGCGCGGGCTGCGGTCGGGGTTGTGCGCGATGCCGCCGAAACGAATCAGGCGGGGCAACGATGCGCTCGAAGTCAAACGGTTCGAGACCGATGTTTCGGCGACTGGCGGAACAGCAAGGTTTTGGGCAGTGGCCAATAGGGCGGTGAAAGTCGCGACAAGAATGAGCGACAGACGAACTAGGGACACGGCGACCTCCTGCATGCTGTTCTTGAAAGGAATCAGCGAGATCAGGGCGGGAAAGTACGGAGTAGCCAGCTTATTATCGGGTGTTTCGTCAAATACACAAGGGATTTTCTGAAGTGTAACCCGTCATCGTTACCTTGTCAGACGGTAAAGGATGCGGATTCGATCTCTTCCAGGGTTGCTGTGACCAGGGCTGAAGCCCGTGTCCCCGGGAAGCCCCATTCGCCAGCCTAAGAGGCCGGCGCTTCCGTCAATTCTGCCCTAAAGAAGTGGGGCGACAACACGGATGGCGGAAGCGCTTAGTCTTCGAGCAGCGGCATTTGTTTGAGGACCTCGGCAGCGCGGGGGCGATTGCTGAGGAAATCGTCGCGGCGGATTTTGCCGTCGCGAAAGAACAGGTTGCGCTTGGCGAATTGCGCGATGTCGGGTTCGTGCGTGACTAGCACGATGGTGAGACCGCGCTCTTCGTTGAGGCGCTGGAAGATGTCCATGATTTCGACCGCGGTGCGGCTGTCGAGATTGCCGGTGGGCTCGTCGGCGAGCAGGATGGTGGGCAGATTGACGAGCGCACGCGCAATCGCGACGCGCTGTTGTTGTCCGCCGGAAAGCTGGGAAGGGAAGTGCTCGGCACGATCGGCAAGTCCGACCTGAGCGAGTGCGGCGACGGCGCGGCGCGTGGCTTCCTCGCGCGGGATGCGGGCGTAGTGCGTCGGCAACTCGACGTTTTCCATGGCGGTCGTGCGCGCCAGCAGGTTGAAGCCCTGGAACACGAAGCCAATCTTGCGATTGCGGATTGCGGCCAGATCACGCTTGCTGAGGGTGGAGACATCGATACCTTCCAGCAGATAGCGCCCGCTGCTGGGGCGGTCGAGGCAGCCGAGGATGTTCATGAAGGTGGACTTGCCGCCGCCGCTGGCGCCCATGACGGCGACGAACTCGCCGGCAGCGATCTCCACCGAAACGCCGCGCAGGGCGTGGACGCGGGTTTCGCCAAGCTCGTAGTACTTGTGGACGTCCTCGACATGGATTACGGCAGCGGTGGCGGCCGTTATTGACGTCTTCGATGTGGAGGGGCCAGCGGTGGTTGCCATGAAAGCCTAAGAGTTTACTTTAATAATAACGTGTCGTCCCCAACGGTACTCAGATCACTCGATTCCTCACTTATCCAGCAGTTCTGAGTCTGTGTGAGAAGCCTCAGTCGTGCCTACGGCACTGGACGATCTTTCCCGCTATGCCCCGCCGCTGAAGCGGCGGGCTATTCTCAATCGCCCCGCTGGGACTGCGATGTCGCGGTTTCGTACCACCGGCAATCATGGCAGACCGTTTCTTACACAGACTCTTGCGTGCTGTGCTACTAGCGTGTTGTCGCTGCGGGGGTGCGGCCAGACGGCCTTACCGTCCCGGCGGGCGGCCGCCCATGGGACCGCTGGCGCCCGGTCGCGACCCGCTCTTGCTGGCGCCAATGACCAGTTCGTCGCCTTCCTTTAGCTCGCCATGCAGTACCTGCACGACTTCGGTGACCGTGTGGTCGGTGATGCCGGTACGCACCTGAACCGGTTTCAAGGTTTTGTCGGGCCACTGCTTCCAGACGATGGCGACATCAGTGGGCGGACCCTGGCGCGCGCTCATGCCGCCGCCGGGCAGTTCGCCGCCTTGTCCGGCACGATAGCCGCCGCCGGTGGTTGAACCGGCGCCAGGAGTGCCGCCGGGTGCGCCTTGGCCGGCGCGCATTCCCGCCCCACGCGACTGCCCCTGCGCCTGGCCTGGTTGCTGAGCTGGCGGGCCGGATTGCGCTTGAGCTTGAGCTGGTGGCGCTGGTCCTTGTGGTGCTTGCGCCGGCTGTCCTTCAGTTTGCGATTGGCGGCCAGGCTGGCGACGCCCACCGCCGACCTCGATGCCGTTCTCCCTCAACACGGCACGCAGTTCATCCGGCTTCATGTCCGGCGTGTAGCGCAGCGCGCCGTTGGGGAGTTTTATGACGTCATGCGCGCTCGCCACCGGGATGGTGACGTAAGCGGTCATGCCGGGGAAGAGCTTGAGCTCGGGGTTGTCGAAATCAATGATGGTGTCGTAGGTGACGACGTTCTGTACCGTAGTCGGGTTCATGCGGACCTGCGACACGGCGCCGTTGAAGGTCTGGCGCGGGAAGGCGTCCACCTTGAACCAAACTTTTTGACCCACGCGGATCTGGCCGACATCGCTTTCGTCGGTCTTGGTGTAGACCTGCATTTTGGTCAGGTCTTGCGCGATGGTGAACAGCGTGGGCGCCTGCAGCGAGGCCGCCACGGTCTGGCCTACGTCAATCGCGCGGTTGACCACGGTGCCGTCAATGGGGGCGTAGATGTAGGTGTGGTCGAGATTGGTCTGGGCGACGGAGACTGCGGCCTTGCGCTGTTCGACCTGAGCAGCGGCCTGCGTGACCTGGGCATCGGCAGCGGAAACAGCGGCGACGGCGGAGTCGTAATTGGCCTTGGCAAGATCGAGTTGCTGCTGGCTCATGACGCCCTGTCGGGTGAGGCCAAGAGTGCGGTCGTAGTCAGCCTTGGTCTGCGCCAGCGCGGCCTTGGCTTTCTCCAGGTTGGCTTTCGCGGAAGCCACGTTGGCCTTAGCGTTTTCGTAATCGGCCTTGGCCTGCAGCAGCGCACCCTGGAAGAGCGAGGGCTCGATCTCGGCAATCAACTGGCCCTTCTTCACCTTGGAATTGAAGTCGGCGTGCAGCTTGTAGATGTTGCCCGAAACCTGCGAACCGACTTGGACGGAGGTGACGGCATTGATGGTGCCGGTGGCGTCCACCACTTCGCGGATATCGCCGCGCTCGACCTTGGCGATGAAGTACTGCGTCTTGTCCTTGCGATTGAGGCCGAAAGCGGCGAACAGCGCTACCGCGATCAGCAGCGCGGCCACAATCGTCCACTTGTTCTTCAGTATGCGCACAAAGTAAACGGCCTTTCTGGGCTAAGCATAAGGGCGACGGGAGTACCCTAAAGTTTAACTGCCGCGACAGGGGTCGCGCCAACCCATTTACAAAAGATTACACCTGCCTTGCGTGCGGCCGAACGGCGAACCGGGGCGCAACCGGGCAAGCGCAGCGGTCGGGTTACAATCCCTTTTCCATTCGACGCGGGTTGGACTGGAACAGTCTATGATGCGGATCACAAGGGGGCCTGTCGGAATGTATCGCTGGATTGGAGCACTGGCGCGTCTGTTGTTGTTGGCAATGGCATTTTTGACGGGTGTGACGGTGATGGCACAGACGACCACGTTGACGGTGGCGGCGGCGGCGGACTTGCAGTCGGCGCTGCGGGAGATTGCGGCGCAGTACGAAAAAAGCGGCGCAGCGCGGCTGGAGCTGGTGTTTGGGTCGTCGGGAAGTTTGACAACGCAGATCGAACACGGCGCGCCGTACGACGTGTTCATGTCGGCCAATATGGATTATCCGCACCGGTTGGAGAACCAGGGCTTGGCCGTGCTGGGCACGCTCACGCCGTACGCTATCGGAAGCCTGGTGTTGTGGGCGTCCAAGACCTCGGCGCTGGATGTACATGCACTGCAGTTCAAGGCCCTGACTGCGCCCGGAGTACGCGCCATCGCGATCGCCAATCCCGAGCATGCGCCTTACGGCAAGGCGGCAATCGCCGCGCTGCGCTGGGCCAAGTTGTACGAGACGCTGAAATCCCGGCTGGTGCTCGGCGAAAACGTGGCGCAGGCGGCGCAGTTCGTCGCTTCCGGAAACGCTCAGGTGGGCATCATTCCGTTGTCGTTCGCACTAGCTCCCGAGTTAGCCCAGACCGGGCAGTGGTGGGAGCTGCCGCCAGAATCGTACCCGCCGATTACACAAGGCGCGGTGGTGCTGCGAAAATCGCGGAATCAAAAGTCGGCGGAAGCGTTCGTCGGTTTCTTGAAGTCTGCCGCCGCCGCAGCGATTTTCCGCCGGCATGGATTTAAGATCCCTGGGGAACGGTGATGAACTGGCAGGCATTCACCCTGACCGGGCAACTGGCGGTGATCGTGGCCGTAGTGCTGGTGGGGATCGGGCTGCCCATCGCCTACTGGATTACCTACTCGCGCTGGCGCTGGAAATTCCTGATTGAAGCGGTGGTGTCGGTTCCGCTGGTGCTGCCGCCGACGGTGCTCGGCTATTACCTGCTGGTGCTGTTTGGGAACAGCACGGCATTTGGGCGATGGTACGAATCGCTGACCGGGCACACGCTGGCGTTCACCTTTACCGGACTGGTGATCGGGTCGATTCTCTACAGCCTGCCGTTTGCGGTGCAGCCCTTTGCGGCGTCGTTCGCGGCGGTGGACACGCGGCTGCTGGCGGCCTCGGCAACGCTGGGCGCGTCGGCGTGGCGAACGTTTTGGCGGGTGATTCTGCCGCTGTCGGCGCCGGGCCTGGTAACCGGCGTTGCGCTGAGCTTTGCCCATACCGTGGGCGAGTTCGGGGTGGTGTTGATGATCGGCGGCAACATTCCGGGCGTGACGCGCACGGTGTCGATCGACATCTACGACCGGGTGCAGGCGGCGGAGTTCGCGCAGGCGGGGCAAACCGCGCTGGTGTTGCTGATTTTTTCCTTCGTCGTGCTCTCGCTGGTGTACGCGCTCAACCGCAAAGTGTGGGCGGTGTGGCCGTTTCGCTGATCAGAGGTTGGCCGCCGCCTGCTTGTCCCGCGCTTCCTGCTGCGCCCGTTCGACCTGACGTCCGATGTCGCTCCAGATGACAACGGCGGTGATGGCCAGCAATACCAGCGCAGCGGTGATTCCCAGGGTGATGGCCAGATATCGGTCCGGATGCCGGAACACACGAATGATGCGCCGGCTGTAGTGCGACGCGATCCAGGCAACCAGGGAGTAACGGAAAGCGCGTCCGGCAACGACCGCCGTCATGTACTTGCGAATCGGAAATTTCAGCGCCCCTGCCGCGACGAAAAACGGCGAACTGGGAAACGGCGGCGGCGCGATCACCGCGATCACCACGGCAGCCACTCCATACTTTTCCAGCATGCAGTTAACGCGGGCAACGCGTTTCTCACCGAGCTTGCTTTGCAGCCAGCCCATCCCCGCTTTTCTCGCCAACCGGTACATCAGGTATGCGCCGATGACCGAACCTACGGTGCTCATCAGGGCGTAGAACCACCATAGGTCGCGATGGCGCGCCGCCAGCAGGGCGTTGAAGATGTCCAGGCTGCCCAAGGTCGGGATGAGCGAGCTGTCAATGACGCCGAGGACCAGCAGGCCCGGGCCGCCCCAGCGGCGCAGGGCGGTCCAGAGAGATGCCAAGGCGAGAAGCTGTCTGTGGTGAGGGACCCGCATGCAACAAAAAGCTTAGATGTGAATCACCGGCGGCGGGCGGGAAAAATGACGCCCGTGCCGAGTTTGACAAATGCGCGGATCAGCAATTCGCCGATCGCAAAGTACAATGTCCCGCTACGACCGGCACACAACCATCCACGCTCGCCGTTTCCGTCCGCAAACGGATGTCGGAGAGCTTTACGCTGGACGTGTCGTTCACCGCTTCCAGCGGTATCACCATGCTGTTCGGCGCATCGGGCGCGGGCAAGACAACGCTGCTGGAGTGCATCTCCGGGCTGCTCGCGCCGGACGCGGGACGCGTTGCGGTGAGGGAAAGGGTTCTGTTCGATGGCGAGATGCGGGTCAATGTGCCGGTGGCGCGGAGGCGCGTCGCCTACGTGTTTCAGACGCTGGCGCTGTTTCCCCACATGAGCGTGGAGGCAAATATCGCCTACGGGATTGACCGTTTGCCGGCGGAAGAATGCCGCAAGGCGGTGGACGCGATCGTGGACGCATTTCGCATCCGTCACCTGCGCCATCGCCAGCCGGGTGAAATTTCCGGGGGAGAGCGCCAGCGGACCGCGCTGGCCCGCGCGCTGGTGACCGACCCGCGCGTGCTGCTGCTGGATGAGCCGCTGTCAGCGCTTGACCTCACGACCAAGAACGCCATCATCGCGGACCTGCGCGCCTGGAACGAGGCACACCACATCCCGGTGCTGTACGTTACGCATAGCCGCGATGAAGTGTTTGCGCTCGGGGAGCGCGTTGTCGCTCTTAGCAGGGGACAAGTGCTGGTAGAAGGAAATCCTCACGAAGTCCTAAACGTGCCGCGTCAAATGGTTCTGGCCCAACTTGCCGGCATCGAGAATATCTTTGACGCGAAGGTTACAGCCTGGCACGAAGGGCAGGGCACGATGACGTGCCGTTTGCCGAGTTCCAATGTTTCGCTAGAGGTTCCCCTTGGCGGTGGCGATCCCGGTGACACCGTACGGATCGGGATTCGCGCCGGCGACATCCTGCTGGCAAATGCGCCACCGCAGGGGCTGAGCGCGCGCAACGTGCTGCCGGGAAAGATTGCGTCTCTTATGCGGCGCGATGTCACCGTCATAGCCAAGGTAGGGTGCGGGAGCGGTCCCGGCGCCCAACCGGAAATGGAAGTCCATCTCACGCCGGGAGCTCAACAAGCGCTGAACCTCGAGCCCGGGCGCGAGGTGTGGCTGGTGATCAAGACGTATTCGTGCCATCTGTTGCGGTGAGAAAAGCGGCCAGTGGCCAGGGTTCAGTGGCCAGTTGAAAGCCGATACTCCGCTCGTGAAGTGGCGGCGGGGTAATGCGCCCACCGGGAATGGGAGAAGGCCGAAAACGGCCGCTGCGGGCCTCGGCGCGCCCTAGGGCAAGCGCATCCCGATGCACGATGACGCCGGTCGCGGCCGGAGGCGAACCATTCGGGCGGGCCGCCTTGAATTGAAAATGAATTTCATTTTCAATATCGCAGGCGTCCCGAGGCAGCCACCGTGAACCTTCGAAACGTCCTCTTAGCCGTTGTCCTTCTCGCCCTCACCCCGGCCGTTTTCGCGCAGGACAGCCCGTACTTCGTCACCTACGACCATCACCTGGAGGAGCCCGGGAACCTGGAAATCTCGGTGTCCAACAACCTCGGCATCCCGCGCGCCGGGCAGCCGGTGTTTTCCGCGCCGCTACTGGAGCTGGAATACGGCGTGAAGGCGTGGTGGACGGCCGAGTTCTACCTGGAAGGTCAGTCCCGGGAGAGGGACAGCACCATCTTCACCGGCTGGCGGCTGGAGAACCGGTTCCGGCCGCTGGCCCGCGAGCACCGCATTAACCCGGTGCTGTATTTCGAGTTCGAGAACATCAACGAGGGCTCCAGGATCATGAAGGAGGTCGTCGGCCACGCGGATTCGTTCGACGAGCCCAACGCCGACCTGCGCCGCGCCCGCGCCCGCGAACTGGAAACCAAGCTCATCCTTTCCAGTACGACGCACGATTGGAACATCTCCGAGAACTTCATCGTCGAAAAGAACCTGACCGAGAGCGAGGGGTACGAGTTCGGCTACTCGCTGGGCGTGTGGCGTCCACTGGCGCGGATCGCGTCGGAGAAGGACTGTCGCTTCTGCCGGGAGAATTTCATCGCCGGGCTGGAACTTTACGGCGGCCTGGGCAGCACGGAGCAATTCGGCTTTCACGACACGGCGCACTACCTGGCGCCGGTAATGCGGTGGAACATCAGCGACAACAGTGCCATCATCATATCGCCCGCCGTCGGTCTGACTTCCGGGAGCAACCCGCTGCTGTTGCGCTGCAAGTACCTGTATGAGGTCAACGGGTTCGGGAGCAAGGTCGCCGCGCTGTTCCGGAGCAAGCCGTGAGGCTCGGGCTCATCATTGGTCTTGGTCTTGGCCTTGTGCTGGGCGCCGGGCTAGCGGTGGCGCAGAATATCGACTACCAGCCCGACCCGGCTTGGCAGGCGCCGACGGCGGCTGCGGCGCGTCCTAACCTGCTGGCGGAATCGCCCGAGCTTGCCGGCGGCGGACGAAAGCTGTTCCAGCGCACTTGCGCGAAGTGTCACGGCGCCGAAGGCCAAGGGCTGAAAAATGCCGCGGATCTCCAGTTGCCCGTGGTGCAGCAGCAGACGGATGGCGCGCTGTTCTGGAAGATCACCAACGGCAATCAGCGTCGCGGGATGCCGTCGTTTAGCGGCTTGCCGGAGAGGCAGCGCTGGCAGATCGTGCTGTACCTGAGAACGCTCGCGGCGGAGAAGGGGAAGCAGAAGTAACTTCCATCAAGATTGCCCTGAAGTGCCTCTCGGTAGCGTGGTGGGTGCGAGCGAACGCAAGGTCCTTCGACTCGGCGTCGCCAACCCCGGGCGACGCCTCGCCCAGGATTGACTCCCGCAAAAGTTTCTTGATTTCTTAATAGCGCAGTCATTCGAAGCCGACGAAGACCGGCTCGGGCGTGAGCTCAATGCCGAACTTCTCCAGCACCGCGCGCTGGATGTCATCTTTCAGCGCGACGATTTGGGCCGCCGTCGCGCCGCCGCGGTTGACGATGGCGAGCGCATGCCGGCGCGATATTCCGACATGGCCGCGCGTGTATCCCTTGTGAAAGCCCGCGTTCTCCACCAGCCACGCGGCCGGGATCTTGTATTGCCGGGCCGGCGCGGGATAACTGGGAACCGCGCTTCCGGTAAGCGAAATGGCGGCGGCGTTCAGCCGTTCGTAGTCCCCCGGATTGAGCACCGGGTTCTTGAAGAATGATCCGGCGCTGCGCGAGTCCTCATCGCCCTCGACGATCAGCATCGCTTTCGCGAGGCGAATCATCTGGACCACCTTGCGCACATCCGAAAGGTTGGCACGGGTCTCTGCCCCGTGGACCGCAAAGTGCTGTTGGAGGTCGCGATACTCGATGGTGGGCGTGCCGCCGGCTTCGAGCGCGTACGTTACCCGCAAGATGATGAACCTGCCGCGCTCGCTGGTGTTGAAGATACTGCTGCGATAAGCGAAGCCGCACGCTTCATGGCACAGGCTGCGCATCTGCCGGTCGCGCCGATCGAGCACCTGCACTTCTGTGATGGTTTCGGAAACTTCCTGGCCGTAGGCGCCGACGTTCTGCACCGGAGTGCCGCCCACAGTCCCGGGAATACCGCTCAGGCATTCCAGGCCGGCACAATTGGCGGCGACGGTTTGCGCGACCAGCGCGTCCCACTCAACACCTGCACCGGCCTCAAAGGCTTGCTTCCCGTCTTGCTGGCGCCGCTGGACGCCGCCGATGGCGATCCTCAAGACCAGGCCGGGAAAGCCGGTGTCGGCGACCAGCAGATTGCTTCCGCCGCCGAGCACGAACAGGGGCAGGGCGCGCGACTTCGCCCAGTCCACCGCCTGGCGAACGTCGTCGGGCGTGGCAGCCTCGGCAAAATAACGGCCCGGGCCGCCGACCTGGAGGGTCGTCATGGGCGCCAGCGGCACATGTTCGAGGACCTGCATGGAGGGCTCAGCGACACTATACACGGCGTCGCGACCGGCTCGCGCATGGGCAGGCAGGTGAAGACCGGCGGCACAGGGCCGCCGGTCGAATGGTCCAGGCTGGTGTTATTGGTTGGCGATTTCGTGGCGGGCTTTTTCACCCTTGAAGGCCAAGGAGTGGAGGATGCGCTCGCCGGCGTCGTTTCTCTGGGCACCCTGCTCCGTCTGCGCGACCTTGTTAGGGAGTTCCACGAGATTGCAGTGCACGCGGACCTTCTCCTTATCGTTCATGGTCTTGAAAGCCAGCAGGTGGCTGTCGCCGTCCATGAGTTCCTGGACCTTGTACTCGCCGGCGGGCAACAGCACGCCGCCGACCTTTACCGCGGTGATGAACTCGACGGTCCGCACCTTGCCCATGGTTTGGGAGGGCGTATCCGCCGCCATTCCGGCTAGTGCGACCGATGCCAGCAGCGCAATGCCCAGCAGCTTTGTACCTTTACTCATTGGCTTCTCCTGCGTTTTGGGGGGACCGCTACCCATTGCGGGATTTAGCTCATAGACGTGGCGATCCCAAATAGGTGAGCAGAGGACAGAAATAAATAATTGTGGGACGAGGGATACGAATCTTGGAAACGAGCCAAGCGTATTGCTACTTTTCAAGGGACAACCGACTTGACCGCGATGCCATTGGGCTGGATCCCGACCGGCACGATGGTCAACAGGCTGCGCTGTTTGTTGGGGTTTTGCCCCTTGAGAATGGCTTCGGGAAGGCTGATCTTGTTGCCGCGCGGCAGCTTGATGAGGCGCGCCACCGCAACATCGCCCGGCTGGGTATCGAGCGCGAGCAGAAAATCCTCTGCGGGGGTGAGCGCCAGTTGGTCGGGTCGATGGCCGACGGGAATGGAATCGACGACGCGGCCGGAATCAATGCCGAGGACCGAGACCGAGTCGGAACCGAAATTGCTGACGTAGAGCAGGGAATTATCGGCGCTGACGACCGCGTGCACTGGCTGGCTGCCGATCAGGTAGGCGGCCCCGACCTCATTGGCGGCGGTCTCGATCACCGACACCGAGGACGAATCGAAGTTGCACACGAACAATTCACCGCCATCGGGCTTGAGCGCAAGGTGAATGGGTGTCTTGCCGACGTCGAGCAGGGCCAGCAGATTGCCGGCCTTGAGATCCACCGCCGCGACTTGCGCAGATGCGGTGCAGGCGACAAATGCCTTGCTGGAATCGGGCAGAATGGCGATGTCCTCGGGATGCTGGCATAGCGGCACGGTGGCGCGCACCTGCATCTTCGCGGCGTCGAGAAGGGAGACAGAGTTGCCACCGCGGTTGGAGACGACTACCGTTTTTCCATCCGGCGAGACGCGCGCCAGCCCGGGATTTGCGCCGACGCCCACGGTCGCAAGCACGCGGCGCTTTTCCAGATCGAGGATGCTGACGTTGGCCGACCCGGAATTCGCCACGTAGCCGCGCGTGCCGTCCGCCGACACGTCGATGAAATACGGCGCGCGATGCACGCCGACAGTCGCGACGACGGCGTTGCTGGCCGCGTCGATGATGCTGATGTTGTTGGACTCGGTGTTGACCGCGTAAATCTCGTTTTTTCTCGGGTTCGCCGTGACGCCGGTGGGATTGCGTCCGACGGCGATGGTCTTCTCCACCGTGAACTGCCCAAGGTCAATGACGGAGACGGTGTCGCTCTTGCCGTTGCTGACGTAGGCGTTGAGGTCGCCGGCATAGTCGCGCGGCTTGCGACATCCCAGCGCCGCCAGCAGTATCACAACGATGAGGAAGATTTTCTTCAACGGAAAGCGATTCTAACAAGAACGGCACGGCAGGCAGCCACGGCGTTTATGGAGACATGCAGATCATTGTGACATCCTGGCTGGCTAGCTGCCACTCCACACCCAGAGAGTGTCATTCCGAGCCCGTTTTTGGCGCGAGGAACCTGCTGTTCTCTTGGCACGAGGGAAAGCAGGTCCCTCGCTGCGCTCGGGATGACACAGCTAAAATGTCAGCGTATTGTGCAATGCTCAATAGATCACGCGATCATCGGATCACCGATCACCTGATGCTGGTCGCCGCCACGACCACCGGCTGTGGCACAGTGCGCTTGACGATGGGCGCAATCTGCCGCATCTCCGCCATCAACTCCTCGAACTGCTCGGGGTAGATGGACTGCGGGCCGTCGGACAGGGCGCGGTCCGGATCAGGGTGAACTTCGACGATCAGGCCATCGGCGCCCACCGCAATGGCGGCGCGGGAGAGCGGAATCACCTTGTCGCGCTTGCCGGTGCCGTGGCTCGGGTCCACCAGGATAGGAAGGTGGCTGAGCCGATGCACCGCGGGCACGATGCTCAAGTCGAGCGTATTGCGCGTGTGGTCGGCGAAGGTGCGCACGCCGCGTTCGCAGAGTACGACCTGGTAATTGCCCTCGCTCATCACGTACTCGGCCGCCATCAGAAATTCTTCCAAGGTGGCCGACATGCCGCGCTTCAACAGCACCGGCTTGCGCGCCTTACCGGCACGCTTGAGCAGCGAGAAATTCTGCATGTTGCGGGCGCCGATCTGAATCATGTCGGCATAGCGCTCCACCAGGTCGAGCGATTCGTAGTCCACCGCCTCGGTGACGATCAGAAGACCCAGGCGCTCGCGAATCTCCGCCAGGATGCGCAGACCCTCTTCGCCGAGTCCCTGAAAAGCGTAGGGCGAGGTGCGCGGTTTGTAGGCGCCGCCGCGGAAGAAGCGTGCGCCCGCCTTGGCAACCCGCTCGGCGGCGGCGAACGCCTGCTGGCGCGACTCCACCGCGCAAGGGCCAGCGATGACCGCAAGGTCGGTTCCGCCGATGGTGTTGTCGGTGCCGGAAAAGGCGACGACGGTGTTTTCGCCCTTCACATCGCGGCTGACCAGCTTGTAGGGCTTGCTGACGCGAATGACTTCCTGAACACCGGGCATGTCCTCCAGGCCGATCTCGACCATGCCCTGGTTGCCGGTGATGCCGATGGCGGTGCGCTGCGCGCCCGGGATGGCGTGCGTCCGCAGCCCAGCCGATTCGATCTTTTCGCAAACCGCACGCACCTGCTCTTCGGTGGCGTGCGCGGCCATGACGACAAGCATAGAAGCCTCTGTGTCCTCGGAACCGAGTCTCCTAGTTTAATGCCAGCGGTGCGAGATCGACAACGCTTGCACCTGCCATCATCACACCGCGATTTCTTCGGTCTTCATCCGCTCCGCTTCCTCACGCAGGTTGGCGAACAACGCGCTGCTCAAGTAGCGCTCGCCGAAATCCGGCAAGATGACGACAATCAGCTTGCCCGCGTTCTCCTCCCGCCGCGCCACCTGCAACGCCGCAATCACGGCGGCGCCGGATGAGATTCCCACCAGCAAGCCTTCTTCGCGCGGCAGGCGGCGAGCCATGGCGATCGCGTCGTCGGTGGCGATGGCGATAGTTTCGTCGATGTAATCGGTGCGCAACACCTCGGGCACGAAGCCGGCGCCGATGCCCTGCAGATTGTGCGGCCCCGGTTTCCCGCCCGAGAGCACCGCGCTTTCCGCCGGTTCGACGGCGACGACGCGGAAAGCGGGCTTTTTCGGGCGGATGTACTCGGTGACGCCGGTGATAGTGCCGCCGGTTCCAGCGCCCGCGACCAGAATGTCCACCTTGCCGTCGGTGTCCTGCCAGATTTCCGGGCCGGTGGTCTCGAAGTGGATTTTCGGATTCGCAGGGTTGGCGAACTGCTGCGGCATGAAGCCATCGGGGGTCTTGGCGAGAATTTCATTCGCCTTGGCGATGGCGCCCTTCATGCCCTTGGCGCCCGGAGTCAGCACCACTTCGCAGCCGAAAGCGCGCAGCAGGATGCGTCGCTCCAGGCTCATGGAGTCGGGCATGGTGATGATCAGGCGGTAACCGCGCATCGCCGCCGCGAATGCCAGTCCGATGCCGGTGTTGCCGCTGGTCGGCTCGACCAGCACCGTTTTACCGGGATGAATGCGGCCAGCGCGTTCCGCCTCGCGGATCATGCTCACGCCGATGCGGTCTTTGACGCTGTGGCAGGGGTTAAAGCTTTCCAGTTTGGCGACCACGGTGGCGCGGCACCCTTCGCTGACGCGGTTTAGGCGGACCAGCGGAGTGCGGCCAATCAGTTCGGTAATATCGTTGGCAATCTTCATAGCGAGCAGGAATCCTTGTAGCGCAGGGTGCGTGCCGAATTGTGAGGCGCGTCCGGCGATGCGTGACGACAAATCGGCAATCGCCAATCGTAAATCATCAATCTAATTTGCGATGCCCCGCTCGATGGCGCAGGAACACCGCGACATTCTCAAGCAGCCTCCGCCCCGGACGCCGCCGTGGCGCACGTCGCGGCGCATCGGAATTCATACTTCGACCGCCGGTGGCGCGGCGAACGCTGCCGAGCGCGCCTACCGCCTCGGGTGCAGCGCGTTCCAGATCTTTTCTTCCAGTCCGCGGCAGTGGGCGCCCTACCAGCTCAGCAGCTCACAATGCGAGGCGATGAATCGCCTGCGCGCCAAGTACGACCTGAAGCCGCTCGTCATCCACGCCAATTACTTGGTGAACCTGGCTGGCGGGAACGCGGAGTTTCAACGCAAATCGATTGAGTCATTCCGCGGCGAGATCGAGCGCGCGCTCGCCCTGCGCGCCGATTACCTGGTGCTGCATCCGGGCTCGTTTCGTGGAATGAGCCGGGAAGAGGGGCTGGCAAAGGTGGCCGCATCCCTTATCGAGGCGACCGAGGGCTACGATCTGCGCCGCGGCGGCCTGACCATTCTGCTGGAGAACACGGCCGGCGCGGAATTCTCGTTGGGCGGCAGCTTCGAGCAGGTGGCGGCGCTGGTCGGCGTGCTGCGGGATTATGTACCCATCGCCGCCTGCATTGATACCTGCCATACGCACGCCGCGGGGTATGACATCGTCAGCGAAAAGGGGTACGAGCAAACGCTCACGCACCTCGACACGACCGTCGGCCTGAAGAATGTTCCGGTGTGGCATTGCAACGACGCCAAGGCGGCTCGCGGCTCGCGCCTCGACCGCCACCAGCACATTGGGCAGGGGACAATCGGGCTGGATATGTTTCGGCGGCTGCTCAACGATCCGCGGTTAGCCGGATGCGCGTTCATTGCGGAGACACCGATTGATGAGCCGGGGGATGACATGAGGAATGTGGAGACGCTGAAGTCGCTGGTGAACCCGGTGAGAAAGCGAAGACACGGTTAACGCTCGCGAATTGTGCCATTTTCTTGTGTCGTCCCTGCGGGACTCCGGATGTTCATTGCGTGCCTTTCCCGGTACTTACGTGCCGGGCTATCCTATGCCGCCCCTGCGGGGCTCGGTCACGGCCATCGACCATCGACGATCGGCTATCGACAATGGTTGTCATAAACTCTTTGGGACACTGCCAACGGCGGCCATCGACCGTCGACGCACTAACCTTGTAAAATCGAAAATTGCTTTCAACGGACCAGGCCTCTAATGGCGGACACGCCGCAAATGACCGAGAAACGCGAGGAGCGCTACGATCCTCAGCCGATCGAAGAGAAGTGGTCTGCCCGCTTCCAGGCCGACCCGTCGCTCTATCGCGCCGAGCCGCCCAGCACCGGCAAGCCGAAGTATTACGTTCTGGAGATGCTGCCCTACCCGAGCGGCGCGCTCCACATGGGCCACGTGCGCAATTACTCCATCGGCGACGCGCTGGCGCGCTACATGTGGATGAAGGGTTACAACGTGCTTCATCCGATGGGGTGGGATTCGTTCGGATTGCCGGCGGAAAACGCGGCCATCAAAGCCGGGGTGCAGCCGCGCGAGTGGACGCTCGGCAACATCGCGCACATGAAGTCGCAGATGAAGCGGCTCGGCTTTGCCTACGACTGGGAGCGCGAGGTCGCTACCTGCCAGCCCGAGTACTATCGCTGGAACCAGTGGTTTTTTCTGAAACTCTACGAGCGCGGACTCGCCTACCGCAAGAAGAGCAAGGTGAACTGGTGCCCGGAATGCGCCACCGTGCTGGCCAACGAGCAGGTGGTGCACGGCTGCTGCTGGCGCCATGAAACCACTCCGGTGGAGCAGCGCGAGCTGGAGCAGTGGTTCCTGCGCATCACCGACTATGCCGAGGAGTTGTTGCGCGACCTCGACCAACTCAGCGGCTGGCCGGAAAAAGTCCGCGTCATGCAGCGGAACTGGATCGGCCGCAGCGAAGGCGCGCTGGCCGATTTCCAGGTCGAAGAAACGGCGGAGAAGATCGCCGTCTTCACCACGCGCATTGACACGATCTACGGCGCGACCTCCATCCAGCTCGCGCCCGAGCACCCGATGACCGGGAAACTGGTGGCGGACAACGCCGGGCTGCGCGCGCAAGTTGACGGATTGTTGGCGGAGCAGCGCAAGGCCAAGGAAGTCGGCGACGTGGGCGCCATCGAGAAGCACGGCGTTTTCACCGGCCGCTACGCCATCAACCCGTTCAACCAGGAGAAGCTGCCCATCTGGGTGGCGAACTACATCCTGATGGATTACGGCACGGGCGCGATCATGTCCGTGCCGGCACACGACGAGCGCGATTACGAGTTCGCAAAGAAATACGGCCTGGAGATCCGCCTCGTGATCCTGCCGCGCCGCGAGGGCGAAACCGACGCCGAAAAATCCGCCGACGCCACCATCCCGTACAGCGGCACCGATTCGCTGCTCATCAACTCCGGCGAGTTCAGCGGGTTGGGCTGCAACGAAGCCATGCCGAAGATGGCCGCTTACGCCCAGGAGCACGGCTTCGGCAAGCCAACGGTCACCTATCGCCTGAAGGACTGGGGCATCTCGCGCCAGCGTTACTGGGGCACGCCAATCCCGATGCTGTACTGCGAACGCTGCGGCATCGTGCCCGTGCAGGAGAAAGACTTGCCCGTCAGGTTGCCGGAAGGTGTCGAGATCACCCTCACCGGCGGCTCGCCGCTCGGCCGGCTGCCGGAGTGGGTGAACACGAAATGCCCGAGATGCGGCGGCGCGGCGCGGCGCGAGACCGACACCATGGACACGTTCGTGGATTCGTCCTGGTACTTTTATCGCTACACCGACGCGCGCAACGACCGCGCCCCGTTCGACAGCCAGGTTGCGAACTACTGGTTCCCGATCGAGCAGTACATTGGGGGCGTTGAGCACGCCATCCTGCACCTGATCTATTCGCGCTTCTGGACCAAGTTCATGCGCGACATGGGGCTGGTGGCGAATTCCGAGCCGGCGCAACGCCTGTTCACGCAGGGCATGGTGATCAAGGACGGCGCCAAGATGTCGAAATCGCTGGGCAACGTGGTCACGCCCGACGACATGGTCGCCCGCTTCGGCGCCGACGCCACGCGCCTGTACACGCTATTTGCCGCGCCGCCTGACCGCGACCTCGACTGGCAGGACGCCGGGGTCAAGGGCGTGCAGGACTTCCTCTCTCGCGTCTACCGCTTCGTGATCGCCCGGGCGAAGCCGAACGCGGATGGATGGCGCGGCGCCGTGCCCGCCGAACTCTCGCCGGAAGCGCGCCGCATGCAGCGCCGCCTGCACCAGACGATCAAGCGCATCGGCGACGAATTCCTCGGGCGCTGGCACTTCAATACCTGCGTGTCGGCGCTGATGTCGCTGGTCAACGAGTTCTACCTCTTGCGCGCGGAGATCGAGCGCGGCCTCATTCCCTTGCCGCTGCTCGGCGAGGCGCAACGCAAGCTGGTTCTGCTGTTGCATCCGTTTGCGCCGTATTTGGCGCACGAGCTGTGGGAAGTGCTGGGCGAGAAGAGCGATCTGCTGCGTCACCCGTGGCCGCAGTACGACCCGGCACTGGCACGCGAAGAGGAAATCGAAATCGTGGTCCAGGTAAACGGGAAAATCCGTGCCCGCCTGATGGTTGCCGCCGATGCCGGCGAGGAAGACGTGCGACAACTCGCGTTGAACGATCCCAAGGTGCTCGCGTCGCTCGATGGCAAGAACATCGTCAAGGCCATCGTCGTACCGCACAAGCTGGTGAACATCGTCGCGAAATGATGTGGAGCACCCCCGGGGCTCATACGATTCCACAGATGCCGTAACCACGGCTGAAGCCCGTATCGGGGGGCCTGGGCGCCAGTGTGAGCGCGCGGGACTACAATGTTGGCGAACTCCCGAGGAGGTGCACTGTGCGCAAGTCGATCGCCGTCGCCATGATTCTGTCCATCGCCATTCCCGTGTTCGCGCAGAAAAAAGAAGAAGAACGCCTGCAGGAAGCGGGCGCAGTGATGAAAGAGATCCTCAACATCCCCGAGGGAATCCCGCAAAACATTCTCAACAAAGCGGAGTGCGTGATGGTGTTTCCGTCGGTGCTGAAGTTCGCCATCGGCATCGGCGGCAGCTACGGCCGCGGCGCCATTACTTGCCGTAGGGGCGCGAAACATAACGGGCCGTGGAGCGCGCCCGCCATGATGGCTTTGGAAGGGGGCAACATCGGCATTCAACTGGGCGGTCAGGCCACCGATTTCGTGCTGCTGGTAATGAATGACCGCGGCGCCGATTCCGTGCTCTCCAGCAAGATCAAACTTGGGGCAGACGCTGCCGCCGCCGCCGGACCCAAGGGACGCGACGCGGCGGCCGCCACCGATATCGTGATGCGCGCCGAGATCCTGAGCTACTCGCGCTCGCGCGGCCTGTTTGCCGGCGTGTCGCTGGAGGGCTCCACGCTTCGCGGCGATGGCGGCGCCAACAAGAACCTGTATGGGAAGAGCCTAAGCGCGCGCGACATCGTGCAGCGCGGCAGAGTCGGAATGCCGGCAGCCGGCAGGGAACTGATCAACGTGCTGACGCAGAAATCTCCCAAGCGCGCAAACTGATCCTGGGTAGTCGGTAGTTGGTAGCCGGTAGCCCGCCGGCGACCCCTAGCAACTACCTTCTTTCTTTCATTGCCGCTGTGTCCTCTATGGTTAAATCCTAGCGTGCACGTACGCGCCGGATTTCGCGCTGTTCTTCGCCAGCCCGCGCTGGCGCTGGGCGAAATCGCCTGGCGCTGGGCGTTTGGCGCAGCCGCGTGGATACTGGCGATCCTTGCCGTCCGCCGCATTTTGGCGCAGGTGGACATCACGCAAGTTGAGATGCTCATCGCCCGCCACAGCGACCTGTTCCTGATTGCCGACGCGTGCGCGCGCATCCTCATTCAGGTACTGCCGCAGTTGGCGCGCGAGTGCCTGGTGCTGGTGCCGGCGATCGCGATGCTGTGGATCGCCGCCGCCACCCTCGGCCGCGCCGTCACGCTGCATGCGCTGGCGCCAGAAGGCCACGCCGCAAGATGGAGCGCTCTCACTACGCTGCACTGCTTGCGTGCCCTGTTTACGCTCGCGACTCTCATCGCATGGTTCGGCAGTCTATTCCTGGCAGGGCTCGCCATGCCCGCCCGGAATCCCGCCACCGCAGCGATCATGGGTGTTCTTCTGGCCGCGCTGGTCGGGTTCTTCTGGTCAGTCGTGAACTGGTTCCTGGCGCTGGCTCCCATCTGGATCGTTCGCGACGGGCAAACGGCGTGGAAATCGATCTCCGATTCCCTGGGCCTGTACCGCCGCAGCCCCGGCCCGTACGCGGGAATCGCAGTGTGGTTCGGACTGTTCCGCGGGCTTGCATTCGTGGGAATGTTCGTCGCCGCCCTGCTCGGCGCGCAGGCGTCACCGGCCGCCGCCATAGCACTCTGGGTGGTCATTGCCTTGATTTATTTCGCCGTTGCCGATTCCCTCTACATCGCGCGCCTGGCGGCGTTCGTGGCTTTAGACGAGAGCGGTCAGCCATCAGCTATCAGCTCTCAGCCGGCTCCACGATGGTTCTGCGAAGGCGCGAGGCCGGAGTAGCCACAGAGGGCACAGAGGAACAGAAGCAGAAACACAAGCTTTCCTCCGTGTCCTCTGTGGCTGAGTCCGCAGGTGCGGCTGTAGCGCCGTCACAGGTATCTGGTCCTGGGAACTGACTGCTGATAGCTGGGAGCTGATGGCCTTTGCTACCCTGATGCTTGTCCCTTTACTCCGAGCCGGAATATCTGAGAGATTACAGAGTGGAACAGCAATCCATCGTCGTGCTCGACTTCGGCTCGCAATACACGCAGCTCATTGCACGCCGCATCCGCGAACAAAGCGTCTTCTCCGTTGTGCTCCCTTGCACGGCGCCGTTGGACGGAATCAAGGCGTACCACCCGGCGGGAATCGTTCTCTCCGGTGGGCCGTGCTCGGTGTACGACAAGGACGCGCCGCCCGCCGACAAACGTGTGCTCGACCTGGGCGTGCCCGTGCTCGGCATCTGTTATGGCCTGCAATGGATGGCGCATACGCTGGGCGGCAAGGTCGTGCCCGGCGACAAGCGCGAGTACGGCCACGCGGAAGTGAAGCTGGAGGGCGGGTCGCGGTTGTTCAAAGATATTCCGGCGGAACTGCAGGTCTGGATGTCACACGGCGACCACGCGCGCGAGCTGCCCTCCGGCTTTCATGCTGTTGCGCGCAGCTCGAACGCGCTTGCCGCCATGGAAGATCCCGCGCGCCGCTACTACGCCGTGCAGTTCCATCCCGAGGTGCACCACACGCCGCAGGGCAGGGAGATCCTGAGGAATTTCGTCTTCGATATCTGCGGCGCCGCGCCCAACTGGACGCCGCAGCGCTTCATTGACGAAACCGTGGCCAACGTGCAGAAGGCGGTGGGCCCGCAGGCGCACGCCATCTGCGCGCTATCCGGCGGGGTGGATTCCTCCGTAGCGGCGACGCTGGTGGCGCGCGCCATCGGCAACCGCCTCACCTGCGTATTCGTCAACAACGGCGTGCTGCGCAAGAACGAGTTCGAAAAGGTGCAGGAGAACCTGCGCAAGCTGGGACTCACCGTGGTCGCGGTGGACGCGTCGCGTCGATTTCTCGCCAAACTAGCCGGTGTCAGCGACCCGGAGAGGAAGCGCCGCATCATCGGCAATGAGTTCATCGTCGTATTCGAGGAGGAGGCGGCGAAGATCGTCACCCGCGACCGGCGCGAGACCGCCTATAAGGAACCGGAATTCCTGGTGCAAGGAACTCTTTATCCGGATGTGATCGAGTCGCGCTCGGTGCGTGGGCCGTCGCAGACGATCAAATCGCACCACAACGTCGGCGGGCTGCCGGAAAAAATGCGGCTGAAGCTGATCGAGCCGCTGAAGGATTTGTTTAAAGACGAGGTCCGCCGCATCGGGCGCGATCTCGGCATGCCGGAAGAAATTCTTCAGCGCCAGCCCTTCCCCGGCCCGGGGCTGGCGGTGCGCATTCTGGGCGAGGTCACGTCCGAGCGCGTCGCCATTTTGCAGGAGGCCGACGAGATCGTGGTCACAGAGATCAAAGCCGCCGGCCTGTACACGAAAATCTGGCAGTCGTTCGCGGTGCTGCTGCCGGTGATGTCGGTGGGCGTGATGGGCGACCAGCGCACCTATGCTTACACCTGCGCCATTCGAGCCGTGCATTCCGAAGACGGCATGACCGCCGACGTGGTCGAACTCCCGTGGGAGGTCATCAAGCGCATCTCCACCCGCCTGGTGAACGAAGTGCGGGGAATCAACCGCGTGGTGTACGACATCACTTCGAAGCCGCCGGGCACGATCGAATGGGAGTGATGCCCATGGTTGCCCTGCGCGGATTTCCTGCACGGAAGCGACTAGCTCGTCCGCGCCAGCTCGTATAAATACTCGACGTAGGACCGGGTCGCGCCGTCCATTCCTTGAATTGCAGGGTTGGCTGATTCGATCACGTAATACTCGTCGGGTGCGTGGGCGCCGCTGCCATGGCCGAGGCCGAAGTGTCCTGCTGGCAGACGCAGCGGGGCGCTGGTGAACACGTAGCCCGGCCACGAACCCGCCAGGCGCGGCATGATGATGGGATCAATCCGGGCGCGCCGGTACACGGCAATCTCCGCCCGGATGAGCGCGGAATTCGCGGGCGTGCTGGTGGGATCGTAGCCGCCGCTCATGTTGACCTCGATGTCGCCGAAACCATGCTTGGCCAGGTGGGCTTTGAGTGCGGCCAGCGCGTCGGCAGCGGTCATGTCGGGCACCAGCCGCAGATCGAGCTTGGCCACCGCCTTGTGCGGAAGGATGGTTTTGCCGCCCGGGCCGGTATAGCCGCCCACCAGGCCCTCGATATTTACCGTCGGCTGCGACACCAGCATCTCCAGCGATTGCTGGAAATTCACGTCGTGGACCCAGTGCTCGACCCCGAGCGCTTTTTTCGCCATCGCCTCATTCATGCGCTGGGCGGCGACAGCGATCATCTGTTTCTCCGCCGCCGACAGCGGTCGCGCCTTGGCCGCCAGACCTTCAATGGCGGGCGTGTTTCCATCGGCCGAGACGAGCGTGGCAAGGGCTTGCACCAAGTGCCAGGCCGGGCTGTCCACCCGCGCCTTGTTGCTGGAGTGGATGTCGCGCCGAGGGCCGCGTCCCCAGCGCTCGCCGCTGGACACTAGTTCGCATTCGATCACGCCCTTCGCGCCCAGGTACACGGTCACGTCGCCGCTCAGGTCCTGCGAAGGAAATGGCATGAACACGCCTTCGCATCTTTTCAATGCCGCCGCGATCTCCGGCTTGCGTACCACCTGCGGGAAGTGCGGTGACCCGATCTCCTCCTCGCCCTCGGCCACAAACACCAGGTTTAGAGGAAGCTTCCGTCCCGCGCCGCGCATGGCATGTAGCGCCGCCAGAAAAGTTGCCTCCGGACCCTTCTGATTGACCGCGCCGCGTCCGATCACCACCTTGCCCAAGCCGGGACGATCCACCAGCGCCGCTTCGAAGGGCGGCGACGACCACTCCGCCGGGTCAGCCTGCTTCACGTCATACATGAAATAAATAGCCAGCGTCCGCGGAGCGCCGGCATCGAGGGTGGCGAAGATTCCCGGCTGTCCGTCGGTGGGGACCTTGGTGACGTTCTCGAATCCGGCATCGCGCAGCATGCGCATGGTGAGTTCGCAGCCTTCGCTCATGCCGCGGTTTTCGGCGGCGATGGAAGGCTGTCGTATCCATTGCTGCAGGCGCTGCACCGCCTCGTCATGGCGCTTTTCGATCTCAGCCCACACTGGTTTGAGGTCCGAATCGTCAGCTACTGCGAAATGGGGGAGGGCAAGAGTGGCGGCGCCCACGGCGGCGGTGGTGAGGAAGTCACGTCGGTTCATGGCGGGGCAGGATAAACAACCGCGGCTCTTATTGTCCAGAGCGGCAGCCTTGCAGCGGGGCGTTGAGGCTGGGCTAACCGCCGGCCGCGACCTTCAAATCGTGCATGAGCAGGAAGTCCAGGCCCGGCGCTTCCGCCCCCAATTGCCGCAACAAGGTCGTCACCTGCCCGCGATGATAAGTGCCATGATTGACCAGGTGAAACATCGCTTGCCCGAGCGGATAGGTCCACTGCTCGCCGGCTACGTTGGTGTAGGTTAGCGGCTTCGCCAGCGCGGCCTCAGTGACGCCGATGACGAAGCACTGCACATCGCGCTCCACGCCACGCCAGTATTCCCGGAGCGCGCTCAGGTCAGGGAACTGCTCTCCCTTGGGGAACAGGCGCGGCGAGCGGTCGTTCCAGCGCTCGCACCAGATCCACTCGGCGCCGGCGAGGTGCACCAGCGTGTCGCGCAGCGATGCGAAACTTCCTCCCAGCGTGCGCGTGAACTGCTCGTTGGTCAGCTTGGCGCAGGCCGCGAGTTGGCGGTCGCGCGCCCAGTAATTGTAGTTGTAAAGATGGCGCAAGACCTCGGGGGAGAGCATGAGTGGGCTCCACGAGTTGAGACGGACCGACGTAGCGGCGCCGGGTGAGTATTCGATCAGCGAATCATCCGAGCACGCGATGACTTCAGCCCACCGCGCGCTGGGCAGGGTCGCTGACCAGCCAATCAAGGGCTTCTTCTCGCGTCTTGAACAGGGGGAACTGGCGCGCGGAGAAGGAGATCAGGTTGCGGTAATACACGTCAGGCAGCGTCTCCGCCCCGACAATCGCCGAGCGCTTCACATGCGGGCGATCGTAGGTGGCCACGATCTTGATCTGGTCGGCCGTGTTCTTATCGAACTGAGCATCCGTGAAATCGGCCAGGGTCAGCGCCGTTCCCAGGGGTTGCGAGGTGACCACCTGTTGGACTTCCTGGAAGATGGCGGACAGTTCTCTTGGTCCGCATTGGCTGCAATCAATCAGCAGCACCCGGGCTCCACAGTGTTCAATGAACCGGACGCGCTCCATCACACACCCCCGGCGTGAAGGGCTGGAATTCGTGGAAAAACTTCCGCAGCGGCAGGCGCCCCACGCGCACGCCGCCCGGGCGACCCACGGTGTATACACCCGCGCTGCGCTCGAAGCAAGTCACCGGAGGGGAAAAGTATTTGCGGCGGGTGATTTGTGAGGGGCACTGGAACAGGCCGCGTCGTCCGAAGAGGCGCGGCAGCAACGCCGCGCCCCGCTCGCCCCTGCCTACTGAGTTCCGACTACCAACCCCTCCGGTTAAGCCTTCGCCATCTCCGCTTGCACGCCGTACATGTCAAACCACGAGGTGGCCGCTTTCAGCCGGTCATTGACGTTGTTGATGTTCTTCACGCCCTGGTCCTGGAGCCATGCGCGGAAGGCCTGCGAGCCCTGCTTGCCGTAGATGGAAATGCCGTCTTTCCAGGTAGCGCGACCGCACAGCACGCCATTGAACTTCACGCCCGCTTCGGCGACCAGTTCCAGCGACTCGGTAAACTCGGCGTTGCTGACCCCTGCCGAAAGGTAGATGAACGGCTTGGTCGCCGCGTGGGCCGCTTCGCGGAGGTGGTTCATGGCTTCCTGCTTCGAGTACGCCTTTTGGCCCGCGTTGCACCGGGTGCCCTCGACGAACTTCATATTGATGGGCACCTCGACTTTCAGTACATCCACGCCGTAGCGGTCCCTGGTGAACTCGGACATGGAATGCTTGACGACGTCAGGTTTCTTTCTGGCGTAGTCGAAGCCCTTTTCGTCCACGCCCTCTTCGTAGCCGACTAACTCGAGGAAGAAGGGGATGTCGTTGGCGCGGCACTCGTCGCCGATGCGCTCCACCCAGGCGTGTTTCTGATCGTTGATCGGCTTGGTATCCAACGGCGTGTAATAGAGCAGAATCTTGACCGCGTTGGCGCCGGCTTCCTTCAGGCGCCGCGCCGACCAATGGTCGAGCAAATCAGGCAGCCGCCCGACACCGGTCTTGTCGTAGCCGGTTTTCTCGTAGGCCAGCAGCAGGCCCGCATTGCTGCTGCGCCGCTTGGAGGCGGGCAGGCCCCACTCGGGATCGAGCAAGATGGCGCTGGCGTGCGGCGTGAGCACCTCGGTGACGAGCGACTTGAACTCTTCCATCTCGCGGTCGCCAATGTCGCCGCCTCTTTCCTTGGCCAGCGACTTCTTCAACGAGCCGCGCTGGTCCATGGCGGCCGCGGCAATGATCCCGCGCTCGGTGGAAACCGCTTTCAGTCCGGACAACTTTCCTGGAGTCAGCTTCACGCGACACCTCCTCAGGTGCTAACGGCGGTAGATGGTGAGATGAAAATCGAACCGCAAACCGGACATTTTACTCCCTACCTCACTGCCGCAACAGCAGATTGCTGAGCACCGCCTGCTGCTTGGCGATCAGAGACTCCACGCCGCGCTTGGCGAGCTCAATCATGCGCTTCAGTTGCGCATCGTCGAAGGGGCGCTGCTCGGCGGTGGCCTGCACCTCGACCATTTTTTTTCCGCCGGTCATGACGACGTTCATGTCCACCTCGGCGCGCGAATCCTCTTCATAGCTGAGGTCGAGCATGATCTCGCCGTCCACGATCCCGACGCTGGTGGCGGCCAAGAAATCGCGGATCGGGGCCGAGGTCAGCGTGCCCGCTTCCACCAGTTTGCCCATCGCCAGGCCGAGCGCCACGAACGCCCCGGTGACGGAGGCGGTGCGCGTGCCGCCGTCGGCCTGGATGACGTCGCAGTCGATCCAGAGGGTGCGCTCGCCCAGCCTGGTGAGGTCCACCACCGCCCGCAGTGACCGGCCGATCAGGCGCTGGATTTCATGCGTCCGCCCGCCGATTCGTCCCCGCGCCGACTCGCGCGCCGTGCGCGTCAGGGTGGAGCGCGGCAGCATTGCGTACTCGCTGGTGATCCAGCCTTTACCGCGGTTGCGCATCCACGCGGGCACCGTCTCCTCGACCGATGCGGTGCAAATGACGCGCGTGTTTCCGATCTCAATCAGCGCCGACCCTTCCGCCGTAGAGATGAAGTCGGGCGTGATGTTGACCGGCCGCATTTGTTCCGGCGTGCGGTTGTCGCTGCGGTACACCATGGGCGGCCATTGTAAATCAGTGGCCAGTGGTTAGTGGCCGGTGGCCAGCGTCAGGATCAAGAAAAAGAGAAGCGCGGCGCAAGGTGCACCCGAATCAGGATGCCGGCAAATCAGCCGATCACCTTGCCGCTCTTTCCTGCCCCGGATAATACCCGCTGCGGGTGCGAACCGTCAGGTGCTTGTGGCCTGGGGCGCGCGCGTCCACCCGGATGGTGCGATACCCGCCCTGGGTCTGGGAGCGCATCGGCTTGTAGCCGATGGTGTACTGGTTGCGAATGTCGTGGGCCACCGCCTGGGTGAAGGAATCCACCTCCCCGACGTCCTTGGGGAAGAAAGCAACGCCGCCGGTCTGCTCAGCCATCTCGGTGAGGGCGCGGCGGGCGCGGCGCTGTTTTTCTCCGCCCAGGAGCCCGATGGTGTACACGGTGGGTCCGTTCTCCGCCTGCAAGCGGCGGATGGCCTGTTCCAGCGACTCACGGCTGGCGTTGTCCTCGCCGTCGGTGACCACCAGCAGAACCTTCTTTTCCAGGCGCGCGTTTTTCTTCAAGTGGTCGGCGGAGGCGACCACCGCGTCGTACAGCGCGGTGCCGCCGCGCGACTCAATCCGCTCCAGCGCCTCTTTCAAGCGGGGAACCTGGTTGGTGAAATCCTGGTCGAGGTAGTACTCGTCATTGAAATTGACAATGAATACCTCGTCCTGCGGATTACTGGAGCGCACAAAATTGACTGACGCCTGGTTCACCGAGGGGCGCTTCTCGCGCATCGAACCGGAGTTATCAATGACGATCCCGACCGCTACTGGGATGTCCTCCCGGCGAAACGACGTGATCTGCTGCCGCGCTCCGTCTTCGAATACCTGGAAATCGTCTTTCGTGAGCCCGGTCACGAGGCGGCGCTTGTCGTCAACCACGGTGGCGTGCAGGACGACTTCCTCGACCTGCTTCTTAAACACAAATACGCCGTTGTCCTCGCGCGCCGGTTCCTGTCCCTGCTGACCCTTGGCCGGCGCCTGCGCGGCATTGCCGGGTTGATTGGGGGCGTCGCCGGGCAGCGGTTCCGCCACCGGCTGTTGTCCGGCGGGCGGGCCTGGGGAAGGAGGAGAGGATTGCGCCGCCAGGCACACGCTCAGTGCAACCAAGGACACGAGCACCAGCAGCAGCTTATTCCGTGGGAGCATAGTAACCCGTTTTCGCGTACACATGCAGAGGCGGCAAGCCTTTCGGCGGATTGAGCTTGACCTTGACCTTGCGCCACTTGCCGTCACGCCCTGGGTGGTTTGGACGGTATCCCAGGACATATTGGTTGCGTAGCTCGATGCCTATCTTCGTGGCCACATCCGCCAGCTCATTGGGATTATCTATGGTGAAAGTCCGTCCGCCGGTAACGTCGGTGATACCGCCCAGCATGGCTGGCCCCAGCCGCTCTTCTTCGGTGCGCGGCGTCGAATCGAAGATGCCGATGGCATAAATCTGCACGTCGGCTTCTTTGACCAGGTTTTTGATCTCGCTTTCCGTGTAGCGGCTGTGGTTATCGCCGCCGTCGGAGATGATGAGTAGCGCCTTCTTTTGCTGGTGGGCATGGCGCATCTTGTTCAGCCCCAGGTAAATCGCATCCAGCAGGGCCGTTCTCCCCTTGGGGATGGTGGTGATCAGCCTGCCCTGGATGTCTTCCACCGAGGAGGTGAAATCGCTGAGCAGCTCGGGCTTTTCCGAGAAGGCAATCATGAAAAACTCGTCCTGCGGGTTGGCGGTGCGGAAGAATTCCACCACCGCCTCGCGCGCCTTCTCGATCTTGTTGCGCATGCTCCCGCTCATGTCGAAGATCACGCCGAGGGAAAGAGGAGCGTCCTCGCTGGAGAAATGGCGGATTTCCTGCTTCTGGCCGTTTTCGAAGAGCTCGAAGTTCTCGCGCTCCAGGCCGGTAACCAGCCGGTTCATCGGGTCGGTGATGGTGGCGGGAATCAGCACCAGATCCACATCCACGCGCACCGGCTTGGTGTGGGTTTTCAACGCCGGGTCGCTGACCTTGGCCACCGGCTCCGCCGCAGGGGTGGTGGAGCGGGGCTGGATATGGACTTCGTCCTGGACCTGCGCCATGGCGCAGGGCGTTAGCACCAGAACGCAGAGGAGCGCATACGCGAGCGACCACGTGCATCGAGAGGAGCGCGAAGAAACTGCCGCCAATGCTGACCGGATCAGGGGCACAGTCCGAAAAAAGTGCGTCACTTTACCGCGAGACCCGCATTGGCTGCGGTGGCGGGTCATATGGCCTCGTGTAATTGGATGGTAACACAGGAAGGCAGGTGATTTTAATTCTGGGACGAACGCCGCGCGTGCCGAATTCCGTTTCTGGAGCCAGCCACCACACCCCAGTCTCGGTACGCAGCGCTGCGCACCAGGTACTACAATCGCTTCCATGGAAATCGCACCTTTTTCCGCCTGGCGTTATGACCCGTCCAGAGTGCAGATCGCCGATGTAGTTACGCAGCCCTACGACAAGATCACTCCGCAGTTGCAGGCACGCTACTATCGGGCTAGTCCTTACAACCTGGTGCGGATGGTTTTGGGCGATCCCAAGGTGGAAGAAGCGGGCGTTTACCAGGCCGCGGCAACCCATTTTCGGGCATGGCGCGATCAGGGCGTGCTGCGCCGTGACGCGGAACCGTCTTTGTACGTCTACAGCCAGCGCTTCACGGTTCCCGGCTCGGGGCAGGAAGTCGAACGCCGAGGCCTGATGGCGCTGGGGCGCATTTACGACTACTCCGATGCGGTCGTCTTCCGCCACGAGCAAACCTTGGCCAAGCCCAAGCAAGACCGGCTCAACCTGCTGCGCGCCACGCGTGCCCAGTTCGAGCAGCTCTTCATGGTGTACAGCGATCCCAAGGGCGAGGTGGACGCGCTGCTGCCCGCCTCGTCCGCGCCGGAAGTGGACGTGCGCGATGAATTTGGTGTCCAGCACCGCCTGTGGCGCTTCTCCTCGCGCGACACGATCGCGCGCGTGGCCGGGGTGATGGCCGACAAGAAGATCATCATCGCCGACGGCCATCATCGCTACGAAACCGCCAGGGATTACCGCGATGAATGCGCCGCCGCCGGTCGCGCCGAGCCCAACGCGCCCTACAACTACATGGTGATGACCTTTGTCAGCGTGGACGCGCCCGGGCTCGTGATCCTGCCCACGCACCGCGTGGTCAGCGGCCTTCCCGGATTCGACAAAGACCTGTTCCTGCGCAGCGCGTTCCCGTACTTCACGGTGGAGCAGGCTTCCACCACCGACCCAGCTCGCCTGCTGGCGCTGCTCCATCAGGCGGGGCAGCAGGGAACAGCTTTCGTCGCCGTGATTGGGCACGAGGCGTTCCTGCTGCGCGCGCGGCCGGGTGCGGCGGATTCGGTGTTGGCGTCGGTCTCGCGGCGGCAGCGCGAACTCGACCTGGTGCACCTGCACAAGATTTTGCTCGAGCACGTTATGGAAATTTCCGAGGAGGCGATTCGCCAGCAGCAGAACATCAAATACCTTCGCGAGGCCGACCAGGCCATCCAGTTGGCGCAATCGGGCGCCAATGTCGCCTTCCTGGGAAACCCGGTAAGGATCGAGCAGGTCCGCGACATCGCCCTCGCCGGCGAAGTCCTGCCGCAAAAGTCCACCGACTTTTATCCCAAGCTCATCAGCGGCTTGACCATTTACGCCATGGAGTAACACGGCCGCGAGACCTGGAACTCCGAAGCCGGATTTGCCACCTCAATTCGAAACTCGCAGCTTGGAACACGCAACTCGGTTAACATTCTGCCTACACTCGTGAAATCCCGCCGCCATGCCGTCGCGATTATGCTCACGATCGCCGCGCTGTTCGCCACCGCCGCCGACCAGCGCTTCAGCATCTATACGCCGCATACTTCCTACTCCGTCACGCTGGTGAATCGCGACGGGCATCCCTACGTGCCCTTGCTCGATGTGCTTGCCCCGCTCGGGTCGGCCGCCGCCCGCCAGGACGGCGACAAGTGGAAGCTGAAATTCAACGACACCGAGTCAGAATTCAAATCCGGCAAGACCAGAGCGAAGGTAAACCGCAAGAACCTGGATCTGTCGGCGCCGTTTGTATTCGACAACGGGCGCGCACTGGTACCGTTGCAGTCGCTGGTGGTGGTGCTCGCGCGGCTGCTGCCGGAGAGCATGGAAGAGCGCGAGCCCGGCCACCGTTTGTTCATTGGCGGGGCCACCACTGAGTTTAAGACCGAATTCCAGTCTGCGGGCCCCAAGCTAGTGCTGCGCTTTTCCGCTCCGGTGAATCCGTCCATCTCCACCGAGCCCGGCAGGCTGCGCATGGTGTTTACACGCGAGCCGGTGATCGCCGCCCCGGGCACGCTGGCGTTTGACGACAAGACCATCCGCTCCGCCAGTTTCTCGGAGCACGATGGGATCGCCGAACTGACCATCCACAGCGGCGCTCCGCTGCTTGCCACCTTCGGCGACCAGAACCGCACCATCACCATTGCGCCCGTCCCGCAGGTTCGCGCGCAGGCGCCACTCCCTGCGGCGACCCCGCCTCCTGCGCCCGCACCGGCGCCAACTCCAGAGCCTGCGTCTCCGAGTACGCCGCAAGGGCACGCGCCGGCAACCCATGCGCGCACTCCGGTGGTCATCGATCCCGGCCACGGCGGCGACGATCGCGGCGCCGCGTTATCGGGAAGTCTGGCTGAAAAGGACGTTACCCTGGCATGGGCGCGGCGGCTACGGGCGGCGCTCGAGCAAAAGGGAATCGCTGCCACCCTGCTGCGCGAGGGCGACGCGTCGCTCAGCTTCGATCAACGCGCGGCGTTGACCAATGCCGCGCGCCCGCTGATGTTCATCACCTTGCACGCCGGGACCACTGGCGCCGGCGTGCGCATCTACACCGCGCACCTCGGCGAAACGGCGCCGCGCGCCGGCAGCTTTCTGCCGTGGGACGCGGCGCAGGCCTCGTTCCTCGACAGCAGTCGCGCACTGGCGGGCAGCGTCGCGGCGGAAATGACAAAACGCTCCATCCCGGTCGGCACCGCGCCGGTATTGCTGCGCCCGTTGAACAATGTCGCCGCCTCGGCGGTGGCGATTGAAGTCATGCCGCTGGCGGGCAACGTGGCCAGCCTGATGGACGCCACCTACCAGCAGTCCATTTGCGCCGCCATTGCCGACGGCATCGCAGGAGTCTCCAAGCCGGCACCTCAACCCGGAGCGGGGGCCGCGAGATGACGCAGCGGGTCGAGATGACGCTGCGGTTAAAGATCCTGCTGCTGCTGCTGGTGATCGCCGTTGCGGCCTTGGGCTACTACGCGCTCCGCCTGAAGCGCCAGGCGGAACGGCTGCCGACGGGGGTTATGGATACGCGTCCCATCGCGCCGCCAATTTCCGGCCCCACCGAGCGCGTTACGCTCTATGTCGCCAACGACAGCGACGGCATGCTGCACCGGCAGGACGCAATCATTGCGGTTCCCGGCGACCCCAACGAGCGTGCCCGCCAACTGCTGCGCGCGCTGCTCTCTATCTACCTGGGAAAGCGATCGCCGCACCCGCTGGGAAGCGGCGCCGACGTGAAGTACGTCTTCCTGGTCAAACCCAACATGGCGATTGTGGACACCAACGCGGCATTCGCCGACACGCACCGCTCCGGCATCCTGGTGGAACAGCTTACGGTCGCCTCCATCGCGCGCACGCTCGCCGCTAATTTCCCGGGCACCATTCGCGTGAAAATCCTGGTGGAAGGCAAAGAGCGGGAAACCTTGGCCGGCCACGCGGACCTTTCCGATTTCTACGACACGGCCGCGGGCGACCAATTTCCGGTGGCTCAGTAGCTGTTAGCTGTAAGCCATTAGCAATTCGCTGGAATGATCCCGGACGCAGCGAGGAACCCCTGGCTGAGACGACCTGAAATTCTGTCATCCTGAGGAGGCGGCCGCCAGTTTTCGATCGTCAATCTGCAATCTTCGATTTCCCAATTCCACAATCCTGCAATCGCAATTGACTCCGCTCCCCGCCTCTCTTACCCTGTCGAGTGCCCCCCATGACGCTCCAACAAGCCTCCCGCCTGCGTGTCGCCGAGGACATCACGGAGCTGGTCGGCGAAACGCCGCTGCTGCACCTGCGCAAACTTCCGCCGCCCGGCGTTGCCGATGTCTATGCCAAGCTCGAATACCTGAACCCCGGCGGCAGCATTAAAGACCGCGCCGCCATCGGCATCATCAAGCGCGCCGAGGCCGAAGGACGCCTGCATCCCGGTTCGACCATCCTGGAAGCGACCGCGGGCAACACCGGGATCGGCCTGGCGCTGATCGGGGTCAATCGCGGATACCGCGTCATCGTCTGTATCCCGCAAAAATTCGCCAAGGAAAAAGTCGTGCTCATGCAGGCGCTGGGCGCGGAGGTGATTCGCACGCCCGACGACGAAGGCATGGCGGGCGCCATCCGACGTGCGCAGGAACTGGCGGCAAAGGTTCCCGGTTCGTTCCTGGCCGGCCAGTTTTCCAACCCCGCCAATCCCGACTACCACTACGAAACCACCGCCCGCGAAATGTGGGAGCAGATGCAGGAGAAAGTGGACGCAGTGGTGCTCGGCGCCGGAACCGGTGGCACCTTCACCGGCGTGGCGCGATTCGTCAAGGAGCGCAATCCGCGCGCGCTGGCGTACCTGGTCGAGTCGCAGGGGTCCATTTATGGCGGCGGACAGCCCGGCGATCACAAGGTCGAGGGCATCGGTTCCAGCTTCATCCCGGAAACCGCCGACATGAAGCTAGCCGACGGGGTGATCACCGCCAATGATCCTGAGTCGTTTGAGATGACTCGCCGACTGGCACGCGAGGAAGGAGTCTTCGCCGGCTCCAGCGGTGGCGCCGCCGTATGGGCCACCATCGAAGTGGCGAAAAGACTCGGCCCCGGCAAGCGCGTCGTCACCGTGATCCCCGACTCCGCCGAGCGGTATCTCTCGAAGAACATCTTTGAAGGACCGTGAAGAATTTGTAATTTGCAATTTGTAATTTGTAATTCAAAACGCGCACGGCACGGCGGGCAGGAATTACAAATTACAAATTACCAATTACAAATCTGCGCGGAACCGACATCATGCCGAAAAATCACCGCCGAGGCTTCTCCACCACCGCCATCCACGCCGGCCAGGAGCCCGAACCTCTCACCGGCGCCGTCTCCTTCCCCATCTTTGCAACCTCGACGTATGTGCAGGACGAACTCGGCAAGCCGCGTCTCGGCTACGAATACGCGCGCGTCACCAATCCCACCCGCGACCGGCTGCAGGAAAGTCTGGCGGCGCTGGAGGGCGGCGCGTGGTCCCGCGTCTTCGCCAGCGGCATGGCGGCAATTAACGCCATCTGCACCATGATGAAAGCCGGCGACCACCTTGTCTGCTCCCACAACGTCTATGGCGGCGTGCCACGCCTGTTCAACCAGATTCTCACCAACTATGGACTCGAATTCACCTATGTTGACACCTCCGACTTGCGCGCGGTGGAACAAGCTATCCGCAAGAACACGCGCTATGTTTACGTCGAGACCCCGACCAACCCGCTGATGACGATCAGCGACATCCCGGCGATTTGCGCTCTTGCGCACCGCCGCCGCGCCGAAGTCATCGTGGACAACACCTTCATGTCGCCGTATTTCCAGCGGCCCATCGAACTTGGCGCTGATATGGTGGTGCACTCCACCACCAAGTTTCTCAATGGTCACAGCGACGGCCTCGGCGGCGTGGTGGTGTGCACGAAAAACGAACAGGCGGACCAACTGGCGTTTATTCAGAAGTCGGCGGGCGCGATCATGTCGCCGTTTGAGTGCTGGCTGGTGCTGCGGGGAGTGAAGACGCTGGGTGTTCGCATGCAGCGTCACGACGAAAACGGCCGCCGTATCGCCGAATACCTCGCCAGCCACAAAAAAGTGAAAGCGGTCTTCTATCCCGGCCTGCCCAACCATCCGCAGCACGCGCTCGCGAAGAAGCAGATGAGCGGCTTCGGCTCCATGATCACCTTCGAAACCGGCTCGCTCGGCGATGCCAAGCGCATGCTGAAGAAATCCAAAGGCACGCTGTCGTTGGGTGAGTCACTCGGTGGGGTTGAGACCCTCATCTCGCACCCGGCTACCATGACCCACGCCGCACTCGGCGAGAAGGGAAGACGCGCCATCGGCATTACCGACGGCATGGTCCGCATTTCGGTGGGCATCGAGGACGTGGAGGACATCGTCGCGGACCTTGATGTAGCTCTCAACGCCATCTGAGCTAAGAGCTAAGAGTTGTTCCTGAAGTGCTGCAGTATCGCCTCGGCCTGCGGCTTGCTCACCACGGACGACAGCGCCGCCGCGTCCGCTTCCTTCACCGCCTGTACGCTCCCGAAATGTTGCAGCAGACGCCGCGTGGTTCCCTCTCCGACTCCGGGAATCTCCAGCAGTTCGGTGTTGCGGTCGCGCATCTCGCGCCGCTTACGATGGAAGGTGACGGCAAACCGGTGTGCCTCGTCGCGAATGAGTTGCACCAGGTGCAGCACCGGCGAATGATGGTCGAGCACGACCGGCTCATCCTCCTGCCCGTGGACGTAGATGATCTCCTCGCGCTTGGCGATGGCGGCCAGCGGCTGGTTGGTGATCTCCAGCGACTCCAGCGCCTCGGCGGCGGCGTGCAGTTGTCCGATGCCGCCATCGACCAGCACCAGGCTCGGCATCTTCGCCTTGTCCTCCAGGACGCGTTTGTAGCGGCGCGTCACCACCTCGCGCATCGAGGCGAAATCGTCCACACCTTCGACGGAGCGAATGATGAACTTGCGATAGTCGCTCTTCTTCATCTTGCCGTCTTCCCACACCACCATGGACGCGACCGTCTCCGCGCCCTGGATATGCGAGATGTCGAAGCACTCGATCCGCCGCGGCAACTCCGGCAAGGTGAGCGCATCCTGCAACGCCTCCTGGATGACCTTTGTGGCCGGCTTCATCACCCGGAAGCGCTGGTCGAACGACTGCTTCGCGTTCTGGCCGGCCAGGTCAATGAGCGACCGCTTCTCTCCGCGCTGTGGAACGGTGATGTGAACCTTGTGCCCGCAGTTTTCCGAGAGCAACTCTTCCAGCAGCTCGCGATCTTCAAAGTCCACCGGCACGAAGATCTCGCGCGGGACGTACTGCTGGTCAATGTAGACCTGCTTCAGCAGCGCGGAGAAGAACTCGCCCGGCGTGAATTCGCCGCTCTCGCCCGTCAGCGTGGCCGGCAGGTCTTCCCAGAAAAATTCCCGGCGATCCAGCACCCGCCCGCCGCGCATGTGAAACAGGTTCACCGCCAGCATCTGGTTTTCCCAATGGAAGCCGAACACGTCGGCGTCGCTGCCCTCGACGGCTGCCATGCGCTGCTTGTCCTGCAACTGTTCGACGGTGGAGATCAGGTCACGGTACTTGCCCGCCAGCTCGTACTGCTGGTTCTCCGCCGCAGCCTCCATGCGCCGCCGCAACGAGCGCGAAAGCTCCGTTTGACGCCCCTCCAGAAACAATTTCACGTCGCGCACCGCTTCCTCGTAGGCGGCGGGCGTTGTCAGGCCCTGCACGCACGGTCCCAGGCATCGCCCGATGTAGTACTGCAGGCAGGCCCGAGGATGAAACCGGTTCAGGTCCACCTTGCAACTGGGGATCAAAAAGTGCCGGTGGATCAGGTCCACGATCCGATACGCCAGGTTGGCAGGGAAGTAGGGCCCGTAGTACGAGCTGCCGTCCTTCTTCAACCTACGCGTCACATATACCCGCGGAAACCGTTCACCCAGCGTGAGTTTCACGTAGGGGTATGTTTTGTCGTCGCGCAGCAGGATATTGAACCGCGGCTGCTTCTGCTTGATTAGGTTGTTCTCGAGCGCCAACGCCTCCTTCTCGTTATCGACCACGATGTAGTCAACGTCTACCGCCTCGCGCAGCAGGCTGTCGGTCTTGGCGTCCTCCGCCCGGCCCTCGACAAAGTAGCTGCGCACCCGGCTCCGCAGGTTCTTCGCCTTCCCGACGTAGAGCACCTCGCCCTCGGCGTTCTTGTACAGGTACACGCCCGCCTGGGTGGGAAGGCTGCGGATTTTATCGTGCAGGTCCACGGAGGATTAGAGGAGGGCAGAAGCCTTCGAGAAATGTTATCAGAGCAGCGCCCGGTAAAAATTCTACGCGCCATGCCATGATTGCCTGCTGCGGCCCGGCAGCCCGCCCGCAACGCGCCGAGAATCATCGGTAAACAAAGCACTTACGGGCGCTCATAACCTCTGAGTAAATGGCAGGCCGCTTGCTGTTTTGAAGGGGCCGTCACATCCGCGTGCGGCTCTGTGGATCGCAGCCGGATTGCGCCGTGCAGCCGAGCTGCCGCCAACATAAGGAGTCCCCATGACCCGTATTTCTGCTTTCGCCTTGGTGTTAGCCGCCAGCCTGCCTTTCAGCGTTGGCTGCGCGACCAAGAAGTACGTCCGCAACGAGGTTGCGCCCACTATCAACAAAGTCAACGAACTGGATGATCTGACGGCCAAGAACACGCGCGACATCCGCGACGTGGACTCGCGCGCAAAGCAAGGCATCGAGTCGGTGCAGGCCAAGGCCGCTGCTGCCGATCAAAAGGCGATGGCTGCCGGGCAGTCTGCCGACCAGGCCCAGAACCTCGCCACCCAAGCCGCCAATCGCGCCGACAGCCTCACCGGAACCGTCGCCAACTTGGACAACTATCGCCCGGTGGTGGAAACCGCGGTGCATTTCGGCTTCGACAAGTACAACCTGACGGCCAAGGAGAAGAAGGCGCTGGATGAGCTCGGCGCCGAACTGCCAAACACCAAGCACTTCATTGTCGTCGTGGACGGCAACACCGACTCGGTGGGCCCCGCCGAATACAATTACGTGCTGAGCAAGCGGCGCGCCGACTCCGTCATCGGGTACCTGGTCACTAAGTATCAGGTTCCGGCGTACAAGATTTATATCATCGGCTTGGGCAAGGATCAGCCAGTCGCCTCGAACAAGAGCACCACGGGGCGCGCCCAGAACCGACGGGTGGATGTGCGCTTGATGACGAACATCAACGAGCAGGCGCCGAGCTCAGTATCCACAGCTTCCACAAGGCTCCCAGAGCAGCGGTGACGAGGTGTGAGTTGTGCGTTTCGAGCTCTGAGGTGAAATTCGAGAGCTGAAAATCGAAAACCTTTCCCTCCCCCGGGAACCTACGCAGCAGGGCCGTCCTAACCGGACGGCCTTTTTTGGGGTCGCTACTTGTGCTGCGGTTCGGGGTTATGTTTGTTCGGAGGGAAGCGCTAGAATCGTGGTGATGCCGCGGTCCATCACATTGCAGATGGTGTTGCTCGTGGTCTTCTGTTGCGGACCGGGGTTTGCTCAGCAGGCTCCGCCGCCCGATTCGCAGCTTCCCGACGCTCCTCAGCAGCAGCCGCAGGCACAGCCGCCGCAAACCCCATCGCAACCGCCTGCCTCGCAGAACCCAGAGAAGAAACCGGAAGCAAAGATCAAAAAGGCCCTGAAGCGCGGCGCTCCCAACTGCATCCACGTCGGTGGATTGGAGAAATGCAAAGAAAGCGGCGCTGAAGACGACGAGCGGAGCGCACCGCAGCAGCCGCGAGTTCCCCAGAACCAGCCGCTGCCGCGGTCGTCCGATTCCAACGAGAGCTCTAGCAAGGAGTCGGATGCTCCGCTGTCTCCGCCTGCGGGTGAGACAGGCAGCGCCGGCGATGTCCAGGAACTACATCCCTACAATCCTCATCAGGCGGACAAGAACGTTGAGGTGGGGGATTTCTATTTCAAGCGCAACAACTACCGCGCCGCCGAATCGCGCTACGCGGAGGCGCTGGACTACATGCCGAACCACGCGGCGGCCACCTACAAACTGGCTGAGGCGCAGGAAAAGCTAGGCAGAACCGCGCCGGCGCGCAGCAATTATCAGAAATACTTGAATCTGCTGCCGCACGGCGAATTTGCCGAGTTGGCCAAGAAAGGGCTCGCCCGTCTCGACACGCAGGCCAAGGACACGCCGCCTACTTCTCCACCCGCTCAAAAACGCCGGTAGAGGCATTCACTGCAACCCTCAGCTTCGCTTCCGACGGGCTGGTTCCGTAGATCACGTGCCAGGTCAGCACATTCTCCCTTGGGTTCCAATCTAGTAGATAGATGATCGGCTGCTTGGGATCCGCCTTGGTCAGCTTTTCGCCGCCGTGCTGCTGCGCGACTTCGAAGGCCTTGTCGGAATCGACCTTGAGGAACGCCGGATCGAATACCTGCGTGGAACTGTTGGTTGGACTGTAGGTGTCCTCCGTGCCGGAGTTAATGCCCGCCGGTGGCGCGTCCTCGGAATGAACCCCGGACCAGACGTGTGCCCGGATCGAACGCCGCGCCGCCGAAGCGAAGCCGGCGCGCCAGATCACTGCCTTGCCGTCCTTGCCGGTGTAGTCCTTGAACGGATTGGACTGCAGGTTGTAGGGACGCGCGTCAGGCGCCCACAAGTGCGCCGTGGCATAAAGCTTCTGGAATGCTTCGCGCGCGGTGTAGGCGGTGGCGGGTTCCTCTTTCTTCGCGTCCGCCGGCGCCGCCGCCGGCTTGGCGGGGGTACCACTGTCACAGGCTATTAGTGTGATCAAAGAGGCGAGGAGTACGGCGAACAAACAGTTTCTCATGGGGATCTTCCTATTCACATAATCCGCAGCCGCGCGCCGGCAAAAACCATCATTGTAATGGAGGCGAGGTAACGCCCAATGGATTTTTACCTGCAGCGCGCCAGCAATGCGATTGAACGCGAGACCAGCGCGATGTCAGCCGGGCAACTGGCCTGGCATCGCGACGCCAAATGGAGCACGGCGCAAATTCTGGAACATCTGTCGCTGGCCTTCAGCAGCACCAGCAAGGCGATGGAGCGCGCCGTGCAGCAGGGAGGCGCCAATGCCCGACCGCCAACGCTGCGTGAATGGCTGGTCACGCTGATCGTGGTCAAAATCGGGTACTTTCCGACCGGGCGGCAAGCGCCGGAATGGACGCGCCCGCGCGGGCTCGATCCGGCCAAGGCGGTCGAAACGATTCGTGCGTCGCTCGCGGAAATGGATCTGAAAATTACGGAGACGCAGGGCAAACTCGGCAGCGGCATCGTGGCCGTGCATCCCATTATCGGGCCGCTCACCGCCAACCAGTGGCGCAAGTTTCACTGGGAGCATACGCGTCACCACATGAAGCAGGTTCGTGCGCTGCGAACCGCCATCCGCCGGGAGCAAGCGGCTAACGACTCCCGACAATGAACTTGACCGCGGATTTGCACGGATCCTCACGGATAGATCCTTTCTCGATCCGTTGTCTAGCGGTGGCAATCCGTGGTTAAGAAGATCTTAGTATTTCACGATGGCGGTGAAGGACTTGGGGTCGAGGCTGGCGCCACCCACCAGCGCGCCGTCAATTTCGAATTGGGACATCAGCGCCTTGGCATTGTCAGGTTTGACGCTGCCGCCGTAGAGGATGCGCATGTTGTCGGCTACGGTCTGTCCTAACGCTTTAGCCGCTTCGCCTCGAATCACTCGATGCGCGTCGGCCGCTATCGCCGGCGTCGCCGTTTTTCCCGTGCCGATCGCCCACACCGGTTCGTAGGCGACAACGATGGGCGTGGCCTTGTCAGCCGAGATGGTGCGGAACGCGCCCATGCACTGGCGGCGCAGAACGTCTTCCGTCAACCCCGACTCGCGCTCCTGCAATACTTCGCCGACGCAGACGATGGGCACCAGGCCGGCAGTGAGCGCGGCGATGAGCTTGCGGTTGACGGTGTCGTCGGTCTCGCCGAAGTATTGGCGGCGCTCGGAGTGGCCGATGATAACGTGCGTGCACCCAGCGGCGAGCAACATGGCGGCGGAAACTTCTCCGGTAAACGCGCCTTCTTTCTCCCAGAACATGTTCTGGGCGCCGACCTGCACGTTGGAATGACGCGCTGCCTGCACGGCGGTGGGAATGTCCACGAACGGCGGACAGACCACGATCTCGTCGCGGTTGTGGCCGGAGACTTCGCGCAGAAACGATTGTACGAAGGCGAAGGTCTCGTCGGGAGTCTTGAACATCTTCCAGTTGGCGACGATAAGTTTTTTTCGCATAAGGACTATCCGTTCGCAGCTACCAGCTTTCAGCTAAAGATTTTTGTGTGGGGCGTCCATACGTGGCATTCGCGGCAGCCCGGGTGTAAGCGTCGGCGGTGGCTGGATCGAAGAGTACAAAACGCACTTCGCGGAGGTCTTGAGCATTCCTTAGCGCAGCGGCGACGGCCTGCAGCGCGACCGGTGCGGCCTGCGCGACGGGATAGCCGAAAATTCCGGTGGAGATAGAAGGGAAGGCGATGCTCGTCAGCTTCAGTTCATCGGCGACGCGGATGGATTCGCGATAACAACTCGCCAGCTTCTCCGGTTCGCCGCTCTGGCCGCCGTGCCAGACAGGACCGACGGTATGAATGACGTAGCGTGCCTTCATCTTGCCCGCGGCAGTTGCGACCGCTTGTCCGGTGGGAAGCGGCCCGCGTTTGGCCACGATCGTCTCGCACTCGTTCCAGATCGCAGGACCGCCGGCGCGATGGATGGCGCCGCAAACACCGCCGCCTGGCGCGAGTTGTTCGTTGGCGGCGTTCACGACAGCGTCGGTGTCCTGAACGGTGATGTCGCCCGTCTGGAAGGTAATGATGCGGTCGTTGCCGATGGCGATACGCATTTGAGTCGTTGGTCGTCAGTCGTTGGTCGTTCGCCGTTCGCGGAGTCGCCAACGACTAACGACGAGCGAACAACGACTACTTCTTGTCCGACAGCGCTTCCACGCCGGGAAGCTTTTTGCCTTCGAGGAACTCGAGCGACGCGCCGCCACCGGTCGAGATGTGCGTCATCTTGTCGGCGATGCCGGCATCGTGCACCGCGGAGACGGTGTCGCCGCCACCGACGATGGAAATCGCGTCGGGATTGTCGGCCACCGCCTGGCCGATCTTGCGGGTGCCGCGTGCGAACAGCGGCGTCTCGAACACGCCCATCGGACCGTTCCAGACTATGGTCTTGGCGCGCGAGATGGCATCGCTGAAGAGCTCGATGGTTTTTGGTCCGATGTCGAGGCCCATTTTATCCGGCGGAAACGGCTGGCCTTCGCCGACGATGTGCGTCACCGCATCCTCAGCGATCTTGCCGGCGACCACGTGATCCACCGGCAGCAGGAACTTAACCTTCTTTGTGTGCGCCTCGTTGAGCAATTGTTTTGCCAGGTCGAGCTTGTCTTCCTCGACCAGCGACTTCCCGACCTCGTGGCCCTGCGCTTTGAGGAAGGTGTAGGCCATTCCGCCGCCGATGATGAGCGCGTCCACCTTGTGCATCAGGTTCCGGATGACGGCGATCTTGTCGCTGACCTTGGCGCCGCCGAGGATGGCGACAAACGGCTTGGCGGGCGAGTGCAGCGCTTTGCCGAGATACTCGATTTCCTTCTCCATCAGCAGGCCGGCAGCGGAATGCTCGACGAATCTGGTGATGCCGACGGTGGAGGCGTGCGCGCGATGCGCCGTGCCGAAAGCGTCGTTAACGTAATAGTCCGCCAGTTTGGCCAATTCCTTGGAAAACTTTTCGTCGTTGGCTTCCTCTTCGGGATGGAAGCGAAGGTTCTCCAGCAACAGGGTTTGGCCCTTCTCCAGTTTGCCGGCCATTTCTTCCGCCTGGATGCCGACGCAATCGGTGCAGAAGCCAACGTTTTCGCCGCGGCCCAGATTCCTGTCGAGCAGCATGCGCAAGCGCTCGGCCACCGGTCGCAGGCTCATCTTCGGGTTGGGCTTGCCCTTGGGACGGCCGAGGTGCGAGGCGAGAATGAGGCGCGCACCGTGGCGCAGGGCGTACTCGACGGTGGGCAGGGTTTCACGGATGCGTGTGTCGTCGGTGATGCGGCCGCTGTCGTCCAATGGGACGTTGAAATCCACGCGCATGAAAATGCGGTGGTTGCTGAGCGGCAGATCGCGGATGGAGAGTTTGTTCATGGTTGACTCCTGCACACGCGCTGCGAATACAGACGGCATAAAGGCAGCTTCCAGTTTCTAGTTTCTGGTTTCCAGAAACTCGAGGCGAGAAACCGAATGGCCGATAGAAAATTGATCAGCGCCAACCCCGTCTCGCCAAACCGGTGGCGAGACCAGGGTTGGCAACGAAGACGCTACAGGCCCTTCTTGCCGATGAAACTGATGAGGTCACGCACGCGGCAGGAGTAGCCCCACTCGTTGTCGTACCAGGAGATCACCTTCACGCAATTGCCGGCCACCACGCGGGTGAGCGGCGCGTCCACGATGGAGGAGCGGTCATCGCCACGGAAATCCATCGAGACCAACTCCTTTTCCTCATAGCCGAGATATCCCTGGAGCGGGCCGGACTGCGAGGCCTTCTTCATCGCCGCGTTCACTCCCTCGGCGCTCGTCTTATTTTCGACAAAGCAGACCAGGTCCACGACCGACACGTTGGGCGTGGGCACGCGCATGGCGAAGCCGTCGAGCTTACCCTTGAGTTCCGGAATCACCAGGTAAACAGCCTTGGCTGCGCCGGTGGTGGTCGGAATCATGTTAATCGCCGCCGCGCGCGCTCGCCGCAGGTCCTTGTGGGGGAAATCAAGGATCACCTGGTCGTTAGTGTAGGAGTGAATGGTGGTCATGGTGCCGCTGACGATTTTGAATTCATCGTTGACAACTTTCGCGATTGGCGCCAGGCAATTGGTGGTGCAGGAGGCATTGGAGATGATTCTGTGCCGGGCGGGGTCGTACTTGTCCTCGTTCACGCCCAGGACGATCGTGATGTCCTCGTTCTTGGCGGGCGCGGAGATAATGACCTTCTTCACCGGGCCGCGCAGGTGTTTGCGGGCGTCCTCCGCGTTGGTGAAACGGCCGGTGGACTCCACGACAACCTGCGCTCCGACGGATTCCCAGTCGATCTTGGCCGGGTCCTTCTCGAAGAAAACGCGCACGCTGCGGCCGGCTACTTTGATGGAATCCTGCTCGACACGTACTTCCTGAGTCAGGTTGCCCAGCACGGAGTCGTATTTCAGCAGGTGGGCGAGGGTCCTGGGATCGGTGAGATCGTTGACGGCGACAAACTCGAGATTGGAGTCGCCGAGCGAGGCGCGAAGAATGTTGCGGCCGATGCGGCCAAAACCATTGATGCCGACTTTGATTGCCATCTTGCCTCCAGAGATCAAGCGCGCACAGCTAGAAGTTTCGGCGCGGTGCGCAAAGCAAAAAATCGTAACACCGCGGGGATACGGGCGCAAATCCAGAAGCGCGGAACCAGGAGGCGGCGTTGCCGAATGTCGGCCCAGTGTGTTCCAATCGGAAAATGCGCAAGTGGCAGCGCGACCGCATGAAGCGGCGCCAACCGAAGTCCGCAGGATCCCCGCCAGCGAGCCAGCAACCCGAACCGCTCCAGCCGGCATATCCGGATATGGACCGCCCGCTGCATGTGTCGGAGCAAGAGCCGGAGCCAGCGCCCAAACCGCCCGAGCCACCGCAGGAAGGGCCGGCGGAATCGATTTCCGCCGAGGCGGGCGAGTCGCCGCGTCCGGGTCGAAGTGGACAGCGCCGCCGCAGCCGGGGTGGACGCGGACGGCGTCGCAGCGGCGCGCTTCCCAAGCCGGTGGCGCCGGCGCCGCCGGAAACACAGGAACCCGCGGCCCCCGAGGTCGCGGGGGAATTGCCCGCGGCGGTTGCGCCGCTGGAACGTCGTCCACCACAACCGGCGCAACGCGCGCCACGCCCGCCAAAGGGTGCGGTGGTGCTCGCGATTGGACTGCCGGGCTCAGGCAAGAGCAGCTGGTTCAAGCGCCGCGGCGTAACGCCGTTGTCCAGCGATTTGTTGCGCACCCTGCTGTTCGACGACACCACTGAGCAGCGCTACCAGGACCTGGTATTCAGCACTCTGCGCTCCCTGCTGCGCGCGCGACTGGTGGCCCGCATGCCGTGGAATTACGTGGACGCCACCAACCTCTCGCCGCGCGAACGTCATGGATGGATCAAGATGGCGCGCGAGTTCGGCTACGAGGTGCACGCCGTATTTTTCGATGTGCCGGCGGAAGTCTGCATGGAGCGGAACCGGCGCCGGGCGCGGATCGTGCCGGAAGAGGTCATGCAGCGCATGGCGGCCAAGCTGCGCCCACCCAGTTTCGACGAGGGCTTCGCCAAAATCATCGTGGTGCGGGTGAAGAAGAGGAAGGACGACGCGGCGGAGGCGCCGGAAGAAGAAGGGCAGAGCGAGCAAGAATAGAGTCAGAAAAAGTCAGAAGCAAAAAATCGAAAGGGGGCGAAGAGCTACTCTCGCTGCATCTTTCGTCCTGTTTCCTAATTCTGACTTTTAACCTTCACTTCAGGTACTGCAGCATCTCCTTGAACACCGCAGTTCCTGACGCTCGCATGAGCTCGTACATCATCATTTCGGTGGAAGAGACGATGGCTCCCGCGGCTTCCATGCGGCGCAGGCCGATTTTCCAGTTCCACTCGGTGCGCGAACTGACCGCGTCCGAGGCGACGTGCACCAGGTAGCCTTCCTGGATCGCGCCCAGCGCTGTCTGCGTCACACAGATGTGGGATTCCATGCCGCAGAGCAACAGCGTGGTGCGGTTGCCGGGGAGCAACTTCACCGCCGAGCAGAACTCCTGGCTGCCGAAGCAGCCGAATTCCATCTTGTCAATCGCCGGCGTGGGCGGCAGCAGGGAAGCGATCTCGGGCACAATCGGACCGAGTCCCTTCGCGTACTGGGTGGTCGCCAGGATGGGCATGTTCAGAATGCCGGCCAGCCGAATGAGCAATTGCGAATTGCGGATCAGGCGCTCTTTCTCGAAGATCGGCGGCAGCAGGCGCTCCTGAATGTCAACCACGACCAGCGAGCAGAGCTCGGCCTGGAGCGGCCGGCGCGCGATTTCCGCCGGATCGTGCACGGTTTCGATCAGGCCGGTTTGAATTGCCATGACATTCTCCTTCCGGTGCATTGTAATCGCAGCGGAGCGTATCGCAGTACGTCAGTTCGTCAGGATTCGGTCCCGATGTGTGCGGCGACGGGCGGATCACCGCCATGCCGAAGTGCGGGAAGTAGCCCACGGACGAACGGATTTGACCGAAGTCCGGAACAGCCCATAAAATCGAACCAGGTTTCTAAATCCGGACGGCCAGCCCTGGACACTGCCCCCTCGTTCAATGGTAGGACAGCTGACTCTGGATCAGCATATCGGGGTTCGAATCCCTGGGGGGCAGCCAAATTCTTTCAAGCTACAGCCGTCGGGTACTCCCGTTTTTGATGCCCCATTCGGCAAGTTATTGGCGCCGTCCGAGCGGATGTCGCTGCGGTCCGCATCCGGTAGATGAGCGCAGTCCCCTTATGGCCCAGACCTGAGTCTTGCGGTTACGGTGCAGCGGATTGGCAGGCGATCTTGGCCGTCAGCCCGTTTTCCCCGAATCACAAACACTTTGCTCACCCGTCACAGCATTTCTGTGCGCCAAGCGAGTACAAGCATCTTAGGGGTGCTCCGCGATGCGGGCACCGGAGGTGGGCCATGCTGATCCTCGTCGGGCTGGTTCTCTTCCTTGTAGGCGCCGCTTTTTTCCTCGGCGCCCCTGCGCTTTGGGCTTACGCACGCTCTCTCCAGTTTGGTGAGCCACGCACCATCATCTGTCCCGAGACGCTGCGCTGGGCCGATGTTTCCGTGGACGGCGGGCACGCCGCGCGCACCGAACTGGCTGGGCGCGCCGATCTTCGGCTCCTCGCCTGCTCGCGCTGGCCTGAGCGCCAGGACTGTAACCAGGCCTGTACCCCGCAACTGCCCTTGGTCGGCGATGATCGCCGGCTTACTCCCTATGCTCCTTTTGCGCTGGAGCCCCGCTTCCTGCGGATCAACAATCCGGTGCGCATGAGCCCTACGCTTTATGCCCGTTTTGCCGCGGAATTCGCCCGCGCCGCCGCCCGCGACATAACCTAGCAGGCAGGAAATGTGCCGGTTTCCCGATGTCGTTTCGATTCGGGAATACCTGGCACGTCAGCTTGAAAGCGCTGCCAGTCCCATCCCGCGAGCGCCATAATGAGGACGCAAAGTGGAGGCACGTATGCTACGTCTATTTGTTGCGGGAAGCGCAATTGCTTCTGTGGGGATTGCTTGCGCCGCGTTCACCGTTTCGGTGATCCCGAGCCTGACATGGCAAAGGCCTACCCGCTCGCGTTACTGTGGTGCTTTGCTCCGCTGGCATGGGGTACCTGGGCGATGCTGGCACCGCGAGGCTTCGTCCCGCATCGGCTGCCAATCTGGGGAGCGATTCTGGGGCTGATCGCCGGCGTGCTCGCGGCTTTCGTGCTCAATATGCCCTCGCGAATCCTCGGCCAAGCGCTACCTGCCGCACTACGCGGAATGGGGGTAGTGGTGATTGTGGTGTTCTATTACCTCTTGTGGATGCTGGTGCGCGGTGTCTATCGGGCACTGGGCCCAACCGACTCCGCAAGGCCGAAATCCTATACCACCGCGGCTTAAACTCCGTTTCATGGCGTGGACATATCGGTAAATTACAATCTCAATTCAGCGCGATTCTGTAGAACCTGCAGCAGGTGCGCGCGGGAGAGAATGCCCTCCAGTCGGCCGTTGGTTACAACTGGCAGTTGGTTGATGTTTTCGCGTGCCATTGTTTCCAGAGCCTGAGCGACTGGGGCGTCCGGGGAAACGACATGCAGCTCGGGCAGGGGCTTCATGGTCTGTTCCACGGTAGTGACAGGCCAGCGATCGCGCCCGATACGACCGATGTCGGCAGTGGCGATCAATCCTGCCAGGTAACCATTTTTCTGGACTACGAAGCAGCGTTTTCCTGTGGGTAGCGAGTATTCATCCACCAGCGACTGAAGTGTAGTATTCGCGTCCACAGGGGTGCAGTCGCGGTCCATCACGTCCCGTACCTTCACCCCCTGCAGCACCTGCAGAAGTTGCATCTGTGCGTAGCTGGAACGGGAGGCATCGAGCAGGAACCAGCCGATGAACGCGATCCACAGCCCGGCAAAACCCTCCCCCGTGAAGAAGCGCCACAGCCCCGCGAGGATGAAAAGCAAGGCGAATCCCTGCCCCACGAGCGAGGCAATGCGTGTGGAGCGCTCCATGTTTCCGGTGATCCACCAGGTCGCAGCGCGAAGCACGCGTCCGCCGTCCAGCGGGTAACCAGGAATCAGGTTAAAGATAGCGAGCATGAAGTTGATGTAGCCTAACCACGCCAACATCGCTGCCACCGGTGTAGACGGCGAGGAAATCCCGCCCCAGCCCAACATCCGGGCGAAGCCGAGGCAAGACAACCCGATCATCAGGCTCACCAGCGGTCCCGCGAGAGCCATCCAGAACTCAGACTTGGCGTCGGGGCTTTCTTTTTCCATCTGCGAAACACCACCCAAAGCGAACAACACAATCGAAGGCACGCGGATGCCGCGGCTCTGCGCAACTACCGAGTGCCCCAACTCGTGCAGCACGATGCAGACGAAGAAGAGCGCCGCAGTAAGGATCGCGGTGCCCCAGATCACGCTATGGCTCCAGTCGCGGTGTACCGTGGAGAACTGTTCGACCAACGAGAAAACGATCAGGAATGCGATGATGAACCAACTGTAGTGAAGGCCGATGCGGATTCCGAATAGACGCCCGAGCTTGATCTGAGCTTGCATAGAACACCGTCGGAGACTTCTTGGTTTGGCTGCCGGAAACTCTTGACCCGCCTTGGACCGTTTATCGCACGCATGGCGATGTATCGTCCAGCGATCTACTTACGATGGTCTTGGATACGCTCAGGCATTCCATTTCGGGAAGGCACTGATGCGGCGGCACAGATTTCAAGCCTCAACTTGCCGACACGGAGCATCATTCAAAATAGAGGTGGGGCGTTCGGCTGCGGTGCATCGGCCGACCGTCTCGGCCTGCACCCACAGTCTAGCGCTTCTGCCTTCCCCAGCTCAGTTTCGTGGAGGCACGCTATGCGACGGAAGGTGCTCCTTACAGGGCTTGTCATCTTCGCAGTTCTCATCCTGACCGGGACCGTTCAGGCCGCTGCCAACAAGTATGGCATCGCCGATAAGCGACAAGTGCGCTTCTACGATCCCGTGTGGGTCGGCAGTGTGCTCTTGCCAGCCGGTGAGTACGACGTTCGACACACCATGCAAGGCGAAGAGCACGTCATGGTCTTTCGGCAAATGTTTGCCAAAACACCGGCGGAGGCGCAGGTGAGGTGCACTCTGGTTCCGGTCATCAAGCCGATTGAGCAAGATCAGGTGGGCTTCAGGTCCAATTCGGCAGGACAGCTTGTGCTGCACCGCCTCGCCTTCAAGGGAGACCGGGCAGAGCACGTGTTCTGAAACTAGGATTCGTGGTCGAAGACCGTGGATGGCTTGCGAGCAGAACGGCCTGAAGCAGGAGGAGGTATGGCCAGAAAGAACATTTCGCGCGTCGGGCCACCCAGAGATCTGGTGACGAGGCGAGTGCATGCCTGCGATCGCTCCCAGTCAAGCCGTCATCGAATTGGCAACAAGATTCTGGCGGCACTTCCGGCCGAAGAGTTGAATCGAATGCTCCCTCACTTGGGACGTGTCCGGCTGCATTCCGGGGAGTCCATCGGCGTGCCCAACCGCCCGATAGCGTTCGTTTACTTTCCCAACAGCGGCATGATTTCCATGGTCGCGATGATGCGCGACGGAACCAGCGTCGAAGTCGGCATCGTCGGGCGGGAGGGGTTTGTCAGTACCTCGGTGCTGCTAGGAATTCCGTCGATCCCGATGCGCGCTGTTGTCCAACTCCAAGGAGATGCGTTCACAATCGAGCCGCGGCTGCTCGGCAAAATGCTGCCGCAATCACCACGCCTCGAATCGATATTGCGGCATTTTGCCAACGCGTATTGGAACCAAGTGGCCCAGGTCGCTGCTTGCAATCGTCTGCACCGGGTCCGCGAGCGCTTGGCCCGTTGGCTGTTGATGAGCCGGGACCGAACCGATTCCGACATACTGCCGCTGACACAGGAGTTCCTCGCCCAAATGCTCGGCTGCCGCCGCTCTTCCCTAGCGGCAGCCATGGGTTCCCTGGAGAAATCCGGACTTGTTCGCTGCCGTCGTGGCCAGGTCTGCATTGCGGATCGAAGAGAGTTGGAGAAAACAGCCTGCGAGTGCTACGAAGTCATCCGCGAACTCGAGTCGTTGGCTCGGCCTTCGACGGCGCCGCGTTGAACCCTCACGAGCCGGCGAGGAAGAGGCGATCACACGCAGGCGTGATCGCCGCCGCTGTCAACCAGCCGACGCACGTACACAGTGGTGGGAGTAGGGTCGAGCATCAACAGCCCTAGTTCTGGTACCGCGCTCGCCGGGAGGCCGTATGCTTGCTCCGTTGCTGCCCATCCGAGAGATCACCGCAAAACTCGACATTCCGGATGCGTTCGTCGAACCATGGGGCACACACGTCGCCAAGCTGCGACTGGAACTATTGTCCGCGCCTCGCCCGCCGAGCCGCCGGCGGTTGATTCTGGTCACGGCGATGACTTCCACCAGCAGTGGTGAGGGCAAAACAGTCACTTCGATCGGATTGGCCCAGGCGCTGGAACGGATCGGAAAGACGTCGATCGTAACTCTGCGGGAACCGTCGCTTGGACCCGTGTTCGGCCTGAAGGGAGGAGCGACCGGTGGCGGCCGCTCCGAGGTGCTGCCCAGCGACCGGATTAACCTGCATTTCAGCGGCGATTTCCATGCCGTGACTTCGGCCCATAACCTGCTCGCCGCGATGCTTGACGCCCACATCCATCACGGAAATGCGTTGCGCGTCGACGTGAAGAATGTGCTCTGGCCACGCACCATGGACATCAACGATCGGGCGCTGCGCACGATCGTGAGCGGCCTGGGCGGCCTCACCAACGGACCGGCGCGCGAGAACGGATTCGTGATTACGGCAGCGTCGGAGATTATGGCCATCCTGGGCCTGACCTGCGGCCGCCAGGACTTGCGGCGACGACTGGACCAGGTGGTGGTCGCGCTTGACTTCGATGGCAAAGCCATTCGCGCGCAGGACTTGCAAGCGACGGGCGCCATGATGGTGCTGCTGAACGATGCCATCATGCCGAACCTTGTGCAAACTACCGAGCACACACCGGCCATCATCCATACAGGACCCTTCGCAAATATCGCCCATGGAACCAGCAGCGTGCTGGCACAGCGTATGGCGCTGCACTTGGCCGATTACGTCGTGAACGAGACGGGGTTCGCGGCGGATCTGGGCGCGGAGAAGTACTTTGACCTGGTCATGCCCTCGTCCGGCCTGCAGCCTTCGGCCGCCGTGCTGATCGTCTCCGCCCGATCGATCCTGAGACAAGGCGGGAAAAACGCGAGCGCACTCCCACTCCGTGCCGGCTTCCAGGCAGGCTTCGAGAACATTGCCAAGCATGTAGACACGCTGCGGAAGTTTAGGGTGCCGGTGGTGGTCGCAATCAACAAGTTCCCAGGTGACACCGTGGAACAGCTGGATGCGATCAGCAGCTTCGGCCGCGAGCTTGAGGTAGAATCCGCCGTTTCGGAGGTGTACGAACAGGGAGGAGCAGGCGGCATCGATTTGGCGGAGAAGGTCGTCGGGGCAGCCGAGAATGCCAGCGCGGCGGCGGTTCGCACTCTCTACACTCCCGATCTGCAGCTGCGGGAAAAGATCGAAACGATTGCCCGCGAAATCTATGGTGCAGGTGAGGTGGTGTACGAGCCTGCCGCCCGGAAAAAACTGGAGGTCTTCACGCAAAGAGGCTATGGTCTCTTGCCCGTCTGCATGGCCAAGACGCAGGCCTCCTTGACCGATGATCCGGAAGTGCTAGGCGCGCCTCGTAATTGGACGCTAACCGTTAGGGATGCTGGGTTGTTTGCTGGAGCAGGCTTTGTCGTGGCCGTGACCGGTGAGATGATGCTGATGCCCGGGCTGGGCAAATCCCCCCAGGCCGTGCGGGTGGACGTGGACGATAAGACGGGCGTAATTCAGGGCCTGATTTGACGGTTGCGAGCAAGCATCACGTCAGCTTGCTTGAAGAATGATCGGGCCGGCGTGCGGTATCACCTTCACCCTGTCATGCGGATCATGCGTGACGACCATCGTTTTGCAACAGGTGTCGCACAGCCAAAAGTGTTGCAATGTTCGCACTTTGCCGGCCGAATCTGCACCTCGGGTGACAGCGGACGCGTCCGGGCCGTCTGTCTCCATCACGAACAACTTGCCTTCATGCAAGTATCTAAACTGTGCGCAGCAGGCGTGATTGGCGCACTTCTCGATCATGGGAACATCCGCTCCAACAGCACTGGAACCCGTGAGCCGTCCCTGGATCGTAAGAATTCATCGCGGGCAGGCTGCGATTACAACCATCAGCGGCTAACTCGCGATCTTCCGAAGGTTGAGCTGGTTTACAGTTGTGGGGCCGGGATCGTCCCATAGTCGGCCGACAATTTGGGACAGATCTCGCTTGGCGATTACAACTGATGCACCAACAGATTGAAATCGCTCGCGGTCGGATTCCCGGGCTATGGGCTTCAAGACGAGCCGCCGGCAATCCGGATTCCGAACCTCAAGCTCTCTGAGGATCTTTTCGGCATCCAGTTCCGGAGGATGATCCCCAATCAGAACGAAATCGAATCCGTCGCCGGTGAAGAGGCGAACCGCCTCGGCGACGTTCCAAGTCGTGCACGTGTCACAGCCCGCATCCTCCAAAAGACATTCCAGCCTGATGAGCACAGTCTCGTCGAGGTCCACTATCAGGACTCTCTTGCGGCGTTGGCTCATTCGTCGTCCCTATTTTCGGAGAGCAACAGGTTACGATTGATTGTTGGAGTTTGAATCTATCTCAGCCACTTACCGGAAGAGTACGGCCGAGATGTCCAACGGAGCTTCTCGCGAACGCCAACGGAGAGGATCGTGCAACTCCGTGAGTACGATCACGGTGGTCTGACCTTCTTGCCTCCGCCAATTGACCTTTTTACGCCACAGCAAGTCAGCTGTCTGCCCGGTACTGGACACAAGCGGCGCAAAATCTGCGGAGCTACAGCAGCCACTCCCGCGGTTCGACCCTCGGCGGTTGCGATTTATCTGCAACGGCTTCCCGTTTGGCAATTGCAGTTTGCTTGGAGATCAACCGCTTGGGAGGAGCGGTGCGTGGCCACTCCACAAAGACGTGTTCGGAGGTTGCGCACGGATTTCGCGACCGATTGGACGCTCGATTCGCCTGACATGCTTGAGCCGTAGGCCGTTTATTTGACATGATTTTCCCCACCGTTTCTCACGCTGGCTGCCGGCCAGGTTACCTTTAGCCGACGTGACATTGGGATCGTTGCCTTTGTCGTCTGAGCTGCGACTGCTCGCAACTGCTGCATGGCGCTTACTCAAACACTCGTCTTTCTTGCCGGTTCCCGTTCCTCCTCGGCAGAGTTGCGGATAGCCAATTCAGTCCAGATGGAGTCCAGCAGTTCGATCTGTTTGTTTTGCTGGCGGTGATCCAATGCCCACAGGACAACTTCGAGTCCGCCAAGTGCGACGATGATTACAAGGGCCTCGAGCATAATAGCCTCCGTGCCGCAGCACTGGTGCGGCCTCCGGATGTGCGTGCCTCTGAAACGCGCAGCTACTGCGGTCGCAAGTTGGGTGCGAGCATCATGCACCTCCTTTGACCAGGTCTGCATAACAGACTGGGCTAGCCCACGCCCTTCCCGAGCAGCGCGTCTTTCGTGATGGCGCTCGGGTCCTCTCCATCCATTGCGATCGCCTGTCTCAGCTTGGCAACGACCTCGTCCGGCGCCAGCGGTTTGGCGAGCACCTCAAACTCGGAAGCTTCCACCAGTCCGGCAGCATCGAGGCAGCCAGACATCAGTAGAATCTGTGTTCGGGGCGAAAGCACCTGAATGCGTCGAGCGAGACGCACGCCGTCCAGGTCAGGGAGAACCACCTCGATCACAACCACATCTGGCTGCTGCAGATCTGCTATGTTCAGCGCATCTTGTGCGCTGTAACGTGCGGAGGCTTGGAACCCGCTCTTTTGCAGCAGAAGGACGAGGGCGTCGGCGACGCTGCGATCGTCGTCCACGATAAGCACGGTTGGCAGCCGGTCGCGTTCGGGCATTGATCCTCCCTCAGCTAACCCTCGCTGCTGTCAGGCACCCGGTCCCGTGGATACCCCGCTACGAATTATGGTGCCACCGATCGGGCTCTGCATTGTCGCATTCTCGCGCGCGGCACGATTCCGACTCCCATTTCGGGATATCAACGATCGCGCGGCAGTGCCGAAAGGAATGCGACGCTCGGCACGTCGGGAAGGTAGCGTCGGTGCCAGACGCGCAGATCTTCGGCGGTCGCGTGCAATGGCGGATGAATAACCAGGCGCAACCGCAGCTCAAACGATGTTGACCCGCGCCGCGCAATCGGGCTTCGGAACCACTCGAGTGCGACCTTGCCTGTGTCCGTCAGTCTCCATTCGAGAGCAGGGTTGAGCCTCCCACTTACATTGAGCAGTTGCACGGTCACGGTCAGAAGCGAACCGCGGAGAACATAACCGATGTGTTCGTCGCCACCCCCGCTTTCTTGATCGCGCGGGAACTTGCGCGCGTCATTCTGAAAACCTCTGGGCAAGGGTACGACTGCCATTTCTACCTTGATCAGGTGATCGCATGGAAAATCCATGGCGGTATGTTCCGCGTACTCGTATGTCTTGGCGCCGCGGCTCCAGCCGGCGGCGATATCGGCCACGATTTCTAATGCAGTCCGCTTTTGTTTGTACGATACGTCCAATGCGGATCTGGCTACAGCGGAAATCATGTTGCACGCTCCCGTTTTGCTCCCCTGCCGGCATGACGATGCGGCCGCTCGGGGCTTGTGGCGTTCGTCTCCCAGCTCAGACCAAGCACGGATCAGGTCAATAGAGCCGGAAATTAACCTCCACATTGATCTGCACTGCCACCGGCACGCCGTCCTTGCGCGCGGGCTCGAATCGCCAACTGCGAATCGCCTCGATTGCTTTTTCATCAAGTCCCATGCCGAGTGTGCGCTGCACGCGAATGTTGTGCGTGCGACCGTCCTGCCCCACCACCAGCCATAGAACCACCGTGCCTTGGTACTTGGCCTTCCGAGCTTCCTCCGAGAATTCGGGGTCTGGCGCGTAGATTGCCCGGGGCGCACTGACACCGCCGCCGACCCTATATACCCCACCGCCCATTCCCCCACCCCAGCCCGGTCCGACGCCGGGACCACGACCGGAGCCCACGCCGCCGCCGCTGCCGCTTCCTATCCCACCGCCCGAGCCTGTTCCGCTTGATGGTGGTCCCAACACCGATGACAGCGGATCTCCAAGCGGACCCGCTGGCTGCGGCAGTTGAAGCTCGGGCGGGACCACCACACTGGGCTCGGCAGCGAGCTTCGGACTTTCATTGCGAATCACCACCATGGGAGGTGTGAACTGCTGCCGCGAGAATTTCGGCAACACGCCTTTGGACGCCGCCAGCTTGTCGCGATCTCCGCCGCCACCGCCGCCACCAGCTCTGGTTGCGGCGGGCGGAAGAATATACGGGCTCACATCCGACACCAGCCCGATCACCTGCTGCTTGATTTCCTGACGGTGGCGCGCGACGTAGGTTCCCGACGTCAGAAGCACCACGATGGCAAGGACGTGTACCAAAAAAGACAAAATGAAGGTACTTACGCGAGTCGTGTAGAGCCCATAACCCTCGCCAAACAGGGTGGGCAGAACGGACGGCTCCGGGGCGGAGCACGCCTGCGGGTGCTCCGCAATGCGAGGCGAAGCCAACCCGACCATTTTCTATCTAAGTATAGCCTCCTAAGCCTCACTAAGCTACCGCGCGCAACATGCATGTACAGATCGCAAGAGCTCAATCCCGCTGACCGCACCGCACGCTCTTGCACTTGCGTCGTCTAAACGAAACGTTCTTAACCGCACGTGTGCTCACGAGTCCCAGCGGCGGAAGAAGAGCGCTTCACGCGCAATCGGCGCGGCTCTAACCGCCAACGCGGCTCGCTGCGGTTCGCTGAGTGGCGTGAACTCGCGCGCGAGCTTGACATTTTCGGCCAACTGCTCCACCGAGTCGCATCCGATCACCACGGTGCTGACCGGCAGCGACAGCACATAGTAGAGCGCATCCTTGATGCCAAGCGGTCCAGCCCGCTTTTTCCCCGGAGCATACGGCCCGACGGCGGGCCAGTTGGACAACAGTCGCCCGCGCGCGGGAATCTTCATGCCAATGATGCCCATCTGCTTTTCGATCGCCATGGGCAGCAGCTTGTCCTGGAAGCTGAAATGGTGCGGGTCGGCAGCGTTGACCGCCATCAGGATCTGGTCAAAAGGAAACCGCCGCAAGCATTCCATCAGTACCTCAGGATCGGCGTGGCCAGTCACGCCGAGGAAGCGCACCATCTTCTGGTCGCGCGCTTGCCGCATCGCTTCGATGGCGCCGCCTTTGGCGAAGATCTGGTCTACTTCGTCCATGTAGCTGACGTGGTGAAGTTGCCAGGCGTCGAGGTGGTCGGTGTTCAGCAAGCGCAGAGATTCCTCCAGCAGCTTGAGCGAGCCGTCGCGAGTCCGGTCGTGCGTTTTACTGGCGAGATAGACCTCTTTACGACGTCGCTTCATCACCTGACCGATGTAGCGCTGGCTCCAACGTCCGGTTGCTCCGTAGCGCGGCGCGGTATCGATGTAGTTGATGCCGAGATCGATCGCCTTCTCGACAATTGCGACCGCCTCGGCTTCCTTATTGGGCTGCTCGACGGTGGCCTGCCCGCCAAGACTGAAGATGCCAACGCGAAACCCGGTGCGACCCAGATTGCGCGTCGGCATTGCTTGCGGCGTAGCCGGGTTGAAAGGTAGCGGCGGCACGGCAATCGCCGCTTCCGCGGATATCCCCTGCGCCACCAGGCCCGCCGTCACCGCGCCCGTCGCCTTCAGGAAATTGCGACGCGTACTGGAGCTTGGCTTGCCATTTGCCTCGCCGCTCATGTGCGCCTCCCTCTGCTGCCTGGCCGGCGTATTCGACCGTAACCCTGAGGCGATCTCTCAACCTGCCGGTGCGAGCGCTCCCGCTGTGCTTAACGATGATCGCTCACTCCGAACAGGTGGGCCTCATAGATCGCACAAGTCATCACTCAATGCTTCCCGAAACGGAACTACAGAATCCATTGCAGCCGGGCTGCGGTTGCGGCAAGAGCATCCGTTGGAGTGAGGCGGCAGGGGGTAGCGCTGAAGTCCTATGCCGTGTTTCACCGACCTATCATTTCACTCGAATCGGATTCTAGGTCAGTCTTGGGGAATCGACTAACCGCCATAAGCACGACACGCAAGGTAACCAAGCGAAATTTCGTCGCCGTCATGGTGTGCCTTAGGAATCGATGAGTCAGCAGACTTCCGCCGGTATGGCGGCATCGTTGATTTCATTTGCTATAACCTATGACCGTCCTTTAGGATGGTGGCCTATGGATACGAAACAGATACTTTCCGAACTTCGTTCCCGACGGGAACGACTCGATCATGCCATCACAGCGCTGGAAGCGATCGCTTCTGAAGGAAAAACCCCATCCAGGAAGGTCCGTTCAACCACGACGGCGCGGAAGAAACGCCGCATGAGCCCAGCAGCGCGGAAGCGGCTTTCAGATCTTATGAAGAAGAGATGGGCTAGTGGAAAGATGGGGAGGGCCAGAGCGAAGGCGGCATAGGCTGGCCCGAGGAAGCGGATTACGCCTTGCGAATCGAGAGAGGAAGCCCGTCACGCTGCCTTGACTGGGTAGTCCATGCAATCATGCATCTCGAAGGCTCGACACGCTCGCCAAGCATCCTGCTCATCCACACGGCCGCTGGGCGGATTTTCGATGCGATGCACCCATGCACATTGGCTGCATCGGTAAGTGTCGATGACAGCCTCCCTATCTCGACAGTGGGGGAGGAGCGATCGCATCGAGGTCCCATGCCGGGCAACAGAAAATGAGAGATGGTTCTGGCGGCGTTCGAACCAAACGGTGCAACTAAGCCCATTTAGATACCACGCGAAGGATGGGCCTGGTGGCGTCAAGATGCGCCGCCTCTTCCAGGCTCAAGATGCGCTGCTCTATATTCCTTATTCCTATCGGCGTAATTCGCCGGCGCCGCACTCCGATATCCACCCGATTTACACACGAAGCCGATCAAGAGAACGGGGCGGCCTAGGTTGGATCGGTCCCGCACCCGGACCGTGCTTTCTACGCGGGGTTCTGGGTTTAGGCGCACGCCTCGGATGAATCGGCCAGCAGGCGTTCGATGCGGCTGACGAGGCTAGCGTTCTCCTCGGCCTTAACGGCATAGTCATCAATCAGGCCGTGTACATCGGCAGGGCGCTCGACGTGCGCGGATAACATTAGGATGGGAATGGTTGGCTTCCGCTGGCGAAGGGAGCGAGCGACCTCTGCGCCATTCATTTTTGGCATGGTGTAGTCCAGCACGACGAGATCCACGGGGAGTTCGGAAAACAGGGCAAGAGCGGTCGGCGCGTCGCGCGCAGTGAGCACGTTATAGCCGGATACCTCAAGGGTAACTTGCAGGACCTGGAGAAAGTCCCGATCATCGTCGACGCACAGTAAGAGCTTTCCCGACATCCCATCACCCCGTGGGAGTCATCGTTGACAGGTAGATGACTATACGCTGCCCTGGAGTCATTGCAAGCGCATTCATAACCGGATGCTGCCGATTACCGAGTAGCTCGGCTCCGGGAATAAACGACACTTGACAAATCATTTTGCGCGCACCCAGATTGCTTCCCCTGCTTTGGGACCAGTACTGGCGCACGCTTGAGGCCGGCCATCTGAAGCGGATCTCGAACTACTACTGCCGATGCAAACCGTTAGAGCATGCCTCCGGTGCTTACCGTCAGCAGGTTCAACGCCGTTTCAATCTTCAGAATGGCTTCTTCCAGTTCCGGGTGCCTGTCCAGCCGTTTGCGCAAGGTATCGAGAAGCTGATGTGCCTCTTCGAGATGTTCGGCGGCCTTCTCCCGCGGCTGCGGGGAAGATGGATTGGTTGCTTCTGACATCTCAGTCCCCCCTTACCTACAATGTTCGCGCTGGCGTTGCGGGCCGGCAAGCCCTTTGCTACACCACGATCAAAGCCGCTAGCTTGAGCTGTTCCTTGACAGCATGTCCCAGTCGGCGAATACCTTCGCGGATTTGCTCCGGGGCGGAATTGGAGAAGTTCAGCCGCAGATGACAGCCGTCGGGCTCGTCGCAATAGAACGGGCCGCCGGGTACGAACGCCACATTCTGCCGCAGTGCCGCCTCGAACAGTTCCTGGCAGTTGGTGGCCGGCGGCAAGGTCACCCAGAGGAAGAGCCCGCCTTCGGGGCGCGTCCAGGTGGCTTCGTCGGGGAAGAATTCCTGCAAGGCCGCCAGCATGGTGTCGCGGCGCTCCCGATACACGGCACGAATCCGCTTCACGTGCTGGTCAAGGAAGCCATCGCGGGCCACTTCGTAGGCCACCATCTGGATAAAGGTGCTGGTGTGAAGATCGGCGCCCTGCTTGAGCTGGACCAAACGCACGATTACTTCCTGCGGAGCGACCACCCAGCCCAACCGAAGCCCGGGTGCAAGCAGCTTCGAAAAGGTGCTCAGGTAGATGACATTCCCCGACATGTACTGCAGATCGGTGCGGCGCTGTGCTCGGTCCAGAACGACGAGTGCGGTGCCATGTTCGCCCTCGTAGCGGAGTTGGCCGTAGGGGTCGTCCTCCACAATCGGGATGTCGTGCGCATCGGCAAGCAGAACGAGTTTCTGCCGGCGCTCCTCGGAGAGTGTGACGCCCGCCGGGTTCTGGAAGTTCGGCAGGATGTACATGAATTTCGGCGACGAGCGCAGCGCTTCGTGCAAGCCGTCGGTGCGAATGCCCTCGTGATCGACGGGGAGGCTGACGTATCGGGCGCCATAGACGTTGAATGCCTGCAAAGCGCCGAGGTAGGTGGGCGCCTCCACTAACACACGATCGCCGGGGTCAATCAGCAGCTTGCCGATCAAATCCAGGGCCTGCTGCGATCCACAGGTGATCAGGACATTGCTAACATCGGCGACGATGCCGTAGCGCCGCATGTTGTCCACGATGAATCCGCGCAGCGCCAGGTAGCCCTCCGTGGGCCCATACTGCAGCGCCGCGGCGCCGTTGTGCTGGAGCACCGTGTGGCACGCTGCCTCAAAGCGATCGATCGGAAACAGTTCCGGGGCAGGTAAGCCGCCGGCAAAGGAGATGACTTCTGGACGCTGTGTCAGTTTGAGGAGATCACGAATTACCGAGCTTCGGACAGCGCTGATCCGCTGGGCATAGTGGCGCGACCAGCCAGTCTCCATGGAAATCTCCACCTCTGTGGAAATTCTAGCCCTCCAGCCTGGCACCGTCTGTGATGCACCGCACCCGCTCCCTGGGCTCATTCCGGGAATGGGACGAATGGGCTGAAGCGTCGGAATCAGGCTGCATTTTCCCCGGTGGTTCTAAAATAGCAGTAGCAGTGCTTCCGGTCCGGTCGGAGGTTGTTATGGAAATGCACATCACTGCGCAGGAACAAGAGCTGCTGGCGGAAGTTCTCCGGCAGCATCAGCGAGAGCTTCTGCGGGAGATCTCGCACGCCGACCACCACGATTTCAAGCTGGCCTTACGAGCTCGGGCGCGATTGTTGGAAGAGCTGTTGAAGAAATTGGACGCGCCCGAGCCGGCGTTGAAACGCGCATCGTGAACCGGCGCCGAATGGCGTGACCGGTCTTACTGGCGGCCAAGCGCAGCAATTTGTCGACACGACCCAGGAGGAGATACTGTGGAATTCGCTCCCAAGACGATGTTGTGCCTCCTGGACCTGAGCCCGGCCTCGGCCAGTGTGCTGCAGTGGACGGGATTGTTCGCCGAGAAGTTTGGCGCCGAAACTCACATTCTGCATGCCATGTGGCCTCCGGTTCCGCGCGAGGTCTCCGAGGCGGAAGGCGAACAACTGCAGGGGGAATATGAGGAGCGCCGAGTCGAGCTTGGCCGCTCGATTCGCGCGCAGGCCGAAAGCGTGCTCGGCAACCGGATTCGCTACCAGGTCGCCGTCGGCGTCGGACACCCGGTGAAGGTCGTACTCGACTTCATCGGGCAACTGCATCCCGACCTGATCGTGCTCGGCAGTCACGGGCACGACGGTATGGCCCGCTCCTTGCTTGGTTCGGTGGCGGAAAACGTGGTTCGCGAATCGGCGTTCCCTACGCTCGTCGTGAAGGGCGCGGACCTAGTCTTGGGCCCGGGCGCCCTGAAGACGTTGTTGTGCCCGGTGGACCTCACGAACCTGGCGACACAATGCCTGGAGGCGTCGCTGGACCTGGCACGCGTGTTCGGCGCGAGGATCGATGTGCTGCGCGTGCTGCCGGAAGGCACAGCCGATGCCGAAAACGAGCTCAACATGTTGCGCCAGTGGGTCGGGGAAGTTGTCCGGCCGAGCTCTCCGGTTTCGGAGACGCTGCGCATCGGCGAGACCGCCGAGCAGATCATCATCTTCGCCCGCCAGCGCGCCGCCGACCTCGTCGTGGTGGGAGCGGAGCGCCGCAAATTTCTTGAGTTCACCGTGATGGGCCGTACGACAGAGCGCGTCGTCCGCCACGGGCCGTGCTCGGTGTTGCTCTTGCGGCTCGATTCGCGCAGCAATTAGATTCCCGACAACGTCTCGGCGCAATCATGGAGCGGCAACGGTTTACTCGCCTGGTGGAGCAAGCGCTGGATCGGCTGCCGGAGCAGTTTCGCACCCGCCTGGATAACGTGGTCGTGCTGGTCGAGGACCTCCCGCCGGAACCGGCGACACGGCAACGCGCGCCACGGCCACGCTCCCTGCGCCCGAAAACGCTGGTGCTCGGAATCTTCCATGGCGTGCCGGCAACGCGCCGCAGCGTTTTTGACCTTCCCACCGGGCCGGCGCGCATCGTGCTGTACCAAAGGAATATCGAGGCGGTGTGCTCCAACGACGACGAAATCCGTGAGCAGGTGCTTCTGACCATAATGCACGAAATCGGCCACTACTTCGGCATGGACGAAGACCAACTGCGCGATGTCTGAAGAACGGTAACTCCCACCAGCGCCGGTTTCACCTCGCAGCCCGCAAAAGGCAAACCTTACCGGCGTAAAATGCTGCTGCATGACGACACGGCGCTACATGCTTGCGGTGCTGCCCGCGGATGGGATCGGAAGGGAAGTGATACCGGCAGGGTTGGAGGTCTTGCGCGCGGTATCCGAGGCGCACGCGGCCTTTGCTTTCGAGACGCAAGAGTTTGATTGGGGATCGGAGCGCTACCTGCGCCAGGGCGCGATGATGCCGAGCGATGGCGTACGGCAGTTGGAGCGTGGAGGCTTCGACGCCATTCTGCTCGGGCCTGTCGGCGACCCGCGCGTTCCCGACCATGTGACCCTCTGGGGCTTGCTGCTTCCGATCCGCCAGGGTTTCGATCAATACATCAATCTGCGTCCCATGCGCCTGCTGCCGGGGATCAAGACACCGCTCGCGGGCAAGGAACCCACGGACATCGACATGGTGTGCGTGCGGGAGAACGCCGAGGGCGAATACGCGGGAGTTGGTGGGCGCCTGCATCGCGGCACGGCGGCCGAGGTCGCCATCCAAAGCAGCGTGCATACGCGGCACGGCACGGAGCGCGTGATCCGCTTTGCTTTCGAATATGCGCGCGCCAACGGGCGCAAGAAGGTCACCAGCGCCACCAAGTCAAACGCGCAGCAGTACAACATGGTTTTCTGGGACGACATCTTCTCCGAGGTGGCGGCGCGATATCCCAACGTCGCGCACGAACAGCAATTGGTGGACTCTCTGTCGGCGCGCTTCGTCTCCAAACCTGAGAGTCTGGACGTGTTGGTCGCCTCGAATTTGTTTGGCGACATTCTGACCGACCTGGGCGCCGCCATTTCGGGGAGCATGGGCATTGCGCCCAGCGCCAACCTCAACCCCGAGCGCAAATTTCCCAGCCTGTTCCAGGCCATCCACGGCTCGGCGCCGGACATAGCGGGACGGGGTGTTGCCAATCCCCTCGGAACCGTGTGGTCCATCCAGATGATGCTCGAGCACCTCGGAGAGTCTGAGGCGGCAAAGCCGCTGATGAAGGCCATCGAGCAGTTCGCGGCCACCGCGACCGCCAAGACACCGGATCTGGGTGGGCGGGCGAACACGCGCGAGGCAACCGCAGCGCTGTGCGAATTGATTCGCGGCCAGCGCTGAGAGAATCGACGAATTGTCGGATTTTCGAATTGGCGAATTTGCCGGACCTTCGAGGGTGAATCTAGTTCGTCAATTCTCCAATTCGGCAATTCGTAAATCGTCCCACGTGGTTTTGAAACTTGCGTCTGCTGCGGGTTATCCAATCCAGACATTAGCTGCTGAAACCACGTCTTGGGGAGCCGACCATGAATCCGTACGCATCATTTTTGGGAGATCGGGACGCGCTGGAGGTAGTAACGGGCACGCCGACGCGCCTGGAAAGTTTGGCCAACCTGCTCGGCCGGGAGCGGGTCGAATATTCGCCGGCGCAGGGGAAGTGGAGCGCGCGCGAAATTATCTGTCATCTGGCGGATTGCGAGTTGGTATTTGCCTTCCGTCTGCGGCAAACGCTGGCGGAGGACCACCACGTCATCCAGCCATTCGATCAGGACAAGTGGGCTCGCCATTATGCAGGGCACGATGCCCACGCGGCATTGGCGGTGTTTTCAGCAGTGCGGAACTGGAACCTGCAACTGATCCATCAGGCGGGCCCGACAGCGCTGTCGAAGAAGAACACGCATCCGGAGCGCGGCGAAGGCAGCTTTGGCGAGATCATCGAAACCATGGCGGGCCACGATCTCAACCACATCAAGCAGGTCGAGGCGATTACCAAGAAGCTGGCAGCGTAAAGGCAGTGGTCAGTTGTTAGTGGCAAGGTGCCCCACATCTGCCGTTCTTGGCAGATGTGGGCTTCAGCGATCTGGTTCGCTACTTGCTAATTCCGAGAAGCTCCACATCGAAGATGAGCGTCGCGTTCGGTGGGATGACCCCACCGGCGCCGCGGCTCCCGTAGCCCAGTTCAGGCGGAATGCGCAATTGGCGCTTGCCGCCGACCTTCATGCCGGCCACGCCCTCGTCCCATCCCCTGATTACCTGGTGGGCGTCAATGGTGAACCCAAATGGCTCGTTGCGATCCACCGAGCTATCGAACTTCTTTCCATTCGTCAGCCAGCCGGTGTAGTGGACTTTGACCTTATCGCCCTTCTTGGCGACTGCGCCGCTGCCTTCCTTGATATCCCAATACTCCAGGCCGTCGGGCAGCTTGGTCGGTTTGCCGGTAACCTTGGTGGGCCCGCCGGAATTCTGCGCGGGCGCGGAGGCCAGCAGGAAGGCCAGTGAGAGTGTCGCGATGGCGAGCTTCAGCATGAGGCTTGTTCTCCTGTACGACAATCCACCAAGCTACCACCGGCGCAGGAATTTCGCCAAACGTGGAAGGATTGGGGTAGTGGGCCGATTTCCGGATCGGGCGTGACTCGGCCAAGTAACGGCTACTTGACCTGCCACTCCGCGTACAGCTTGGTAATCGCCGGCCCGATGGTGAATCCCCACGCAAAGACCGGAAAATTCTTGAATTTTTCGGGTACGACATATCGGTGCTGCGCTTCCTCCGCCGGAACTCCCGCGTGGTACATCTTCTCCGCCTGTCCTGCAATGTCATCGAACACTTCGCGGATTTGCGCGATCCCTTCCTGTCCGCAGATCTGTCCGTGTCCCGGCACAAACAGCGTGTCCTTATCGAGCGCGGCAAATTTCTTCAATGTTTCGCGCCAGCCTGAAATCGTCGCTTTCTCGTCAAAGCAGACCGGATACCACCCGCTGAACAGCAAATCGCCGGTGTACACCACATTCTGTTCCGGCACGTTCACAATAATGTCCGTTCCGGAGTGCCCGGCGTGGGATTCCAGCACTGCGGAGACCCCGCCGAGATCGATGGTCATCGGCAGCTTTACCGGATCGAGCGGGTGATTGGGCAGCGCCAGAACGCTGGCGTTGGCAATCGTGAAGACTCCGGTGATCGCATTCAGGTCGCTCTGCGCGTGCGCTTTGACCGTCTCCGACTTGGCGTCCTGCACCCGCTTCTCAAACGGGCCGAGCACCGCCGCCTTGTCCGCTCCCTGCAGCGGCGAATAATTCTCGACAATCCGCTTCGCCGCCGCCGCATGCGCCCAGAGCGGTATTCCGTTCGCTCCATAAAACGAATTTCCCATCGAATGGTCGAAATGATAGTGCGTGTCCAGCGCGGCCTTTACCGGCACCGGGCTCGCCAAACGCAAAGCATCCATTTGAAACGACGCGCCCACCGGCGTGGCGAATCCCTCAATCATCAGCGCCCCGTCTTTTCCCACCAGGAAGCCGCCGTTGCACAGCGTCGTATTGCCCTTCGAGGGGTCGGAAATCGTTGCGTACAATCCATTCCCCACCTTGCGCACCGACGCAAAATCCTTGGCCACAATCGGCGTTTGGGACACCCGCGAATCGCTCTCCAATACCGCCCCCAGGGCCGGCAAGGGAATCAGCTTGGCCACGGCATAAAGCGCGCCGAAACACGAAGTCTTGGCGAGAAAACTCCGTCGTGAAAACGGCATCGAGCGGCCGGTTCCGCGGCCATCCTGGTTGCAGTCGATCATGGCTCCTCCTGAACTATGCTTCGTACGCGGTTAAGATTATTGCGGGTCGGTCGCAGACTCACAAGATTGCTTGTCCGGCAGCCCGATCGCGACCAGAAGCGATTCAATCCAGCCACCGATGCAGGAATTTCGCCAAGTGTGGAAGGATTAGGGTAGTGGGTCATTTTCCGGGTGGCCCGTGACTCGGGATGAATCTAGCCCCAAGTGCTGCTGTGGAGGGATTCCGAAAGCAAAGTCCAACAGGAATAGCTGCCGTGCAATCATAGTCTCGTGGAATTACATCCATGACTGCGCTTCGGTTTCTAAAAAGGCATCCCCTGCCAATGCAGGCGTATTTCGAGCACGTCTTGGTCCTTACATACGCCTTCCCCGACACGATCTTGCGACCGCTGATGCCGCCAGGCTTGGTTCTGGACACTTACGAAAATTATGGTTTTCTGGCAATAGCCATGGTGCAGACGAGGAACATGCGACCGAGGTTCATGCCAAGGCTAGTCGGCAGAGATTTCTTTTTGACGGGCTACAGAATCTTTACGCGTTACCGAACACGATCAGGAAAGCTACTCCGAGGCTTACGAATTCTACGCAGCGACACAGACAGCAATTTCATGGTACGGTGGGGCAATCGACTCACGCACTACGGATATCGAAAAGCTGATGTGGACTATTGCTGGAACGATCGCCTGCTAGAGATCAAGATTCACACGCCCAGTGGAGAAGCGGACTTGCATGTGCGCGCGCATTTAGCCGACGAACCCGCGCCTCTGCCACAAGACTCCCCGTTCTCGAACCTGCAGGTGGCCCGCAAATTCGCGGGGCCTTTGCCCTTTACCTTCGACTATGAGGAGGAAACCGACTCCATCGTCCGCGTCCAAGGTGTGCGCCAGGCTTGGGACCCAAAGACGATCCGTGTGGAGGTCCTGCAAAATACATTTATCGAAAAGGAACCGTTCGCCAGCGCGCATCCCATTCTGGCCAGTGCTTTCCATCTGGCGAACGTCTCGTACCGGTGGAGACGCGGAGTGCGCGAGGCTGTGACCGCCTAACAAGATGCACGCCGCCAACAACCGACCTAGCAGCTTTAGCGGTGTGTGGCAGATCTTTTTGTACAACTGGCACTTTTACGCCGCAGCGTTGGTTCTTGACTTGATCGCAGTGCTATTCCTGGTGCGATTCTCTCCTCCGGCAGCGATTCGTCTTGCGGTCATGCTAGGTTCCGCCATTGCTTCGTTTTGGGCGGTGTCCTCCTTGCTGGTGTCCCATTACATTTACGATCGCTCACGTTTGTATCAATGGAACTGGTTGGCGGCAGTGGTGAAGCGAAATCCGGTCAGCTGGGCTAATATCCATGCCGGCCTGGATCAGACCAGCGAAGCGCTGATTCGACTGTTCCCGGCCGCGCGGCGCAGAATTCTGGACATCTACGTTTCCTCGGAAATGAGCGAGCCGTCCATTGAACGTGCCCGCCACCACATTGAGACAGCCGCTGCGTCCGAAAAAGCCGATCCGCAGGCTTTGCCCTTAAAAGACCGTGAATGTGACACCGTTTTCCTGATTTTCGTCGCGCACGAATTGCGCAGGCAGGAGGCGAGGCTGGAGTTTTTCCGCGAGGTGGGTCGCGCCCTGAAACCAAGCGGCTGCGTCGTGCTGGTTGAACACCTGCGAGACTGGAAAAACTTTCTGGCGTATGGGCCGGGAGCCCTGCATTTCTTTTCGCGACGGGAGTGGCTCAACGTGGGAAGTCAGGCCGGTTTCAAGGTGGCTTATGAGCTTCGTATCACACCTTTTGTTGGGTGCTTTGTTTTGGCAAAAACCCCAGCAGTTAAACCTGACCCATCCGGAAGTGCATCATGCAGCTGAATGTCATCGAAAAGATGTTGCTCAACAACCCCGCTCGCCGGATGGTGCAAAGGTTCTATGAGGCCCCGCCCCTGCTTCGCATGGCAGGTCGTCTGGACGGTAAGCGAGCACTTGAGATTGGCTGTGGCCAAGGCTTCGGACTGGAAATCATTCTCGGGCGGTTCGGCGCGGCCAAGGTGTCTGGTATCGATCTGGACCCCCAAATGGTCGCGCGTGCGCAAAAGCGTATTTTACTCCATGCGGGTCGCGCCGAAGTCTCTGTCGGAGACGTAACCGCTATTCAGGCACCCGACCAGAGCTTCGATGCTGTGTTCGACTTCGGCGTCATCCACCATGTGCCTGCCTGGGAGGACGCGATTCGCGAGGTCCGGCGAGTGTTGAAGCCCGGCGGCATTTTCGTTTTTGAGGAAGTCTCAAAACAAGCGCTCGACAGATGGGTCTACCGAGCGTTGTTCAAGCATCCTAAGGAAAATCGTTTTACAGCGGAAAATTTCGTCGCTGCACTGCAGCACTATGGAATACCAGTAGGCGGGAAGCTGGTCAGTTTCTTTTTTGGCGACTTCTTTGCCGGAGTAGGCCAGCGGAAAACCTAAGCCATTTGCGAACTCCGGGAAACTCCGGAGACTGCCTTCTGGAAAATTAAGGACCACGGGCAGCAGGATGGCCTCCAGCTTCCGTATCGTCGCCAAACCGGAAATTGACCCACTACCAGCATTAGCGCCCAGGGCGCAAAGATTTCGCGGAAGCGTACAATCGTCGCTTCGCGATAGATCGCACGGGGTGAAAAGAATGGGTCGTTTACGCTGGCTGGTGATGATGTTGTGCGTCGGGGCGCCGCTGGTCGGGCAGCAGTTCAGTCCGTCGCTTTACCAGGAGATGCGCTGGCGCATGATCGGGCCGTTCCGCGCCGGTCGCACCGTGGCGGCGACGGGCATTCCCGGAAAACAGAACGTCTTCTACATGGCGGTCAACAACGGCGGAGCGTGGAAGAGCACCGACTTCGGGCACACCTGGAATCCCATCTTCGACGGCCAGCCGACCGGCTCAATCGGCGCGCTGGCGGTGGCGCCGTCGAATCCCGACATCATTTATATCGGCAGCGGCGAAGGTCTGCATCGGCCCGACCTCGCTACCGGCGACGGAATCTACAAGTCCACCGACGGCGGTAAGACTTGGCAGCACCTCGGCCTGCGCGATGGCCAGCAAATTCCCGTGGTGCTGGTGGATCCGCATGATCCCAATCGCGTCTTTGCTGCCGTGCTCGGACATCCCTACGGCCCCAACCCGGAGCGCGGCGTCTTCCGCTCCACTGACGGCGGCAAAACCTGGCAGAAGATTCTCTACAAGGACGAGAACACGGGCGCCATTGAGCTGGCGTTCGATCCCAAGAATTCGCAGACGCTCTATGCGTGCTTATGGTCGGCGCGCCGTCCGCCGTGGACCACCGGCAATACCTTCGACGGCCCGGGCAGCGGGATGTTCAAGTCTATCGACGGCGGCAACACCTGGCAGCCGCTGACGCAGGGACTGCCAACGTGGGCGGACGGTCTGGGCAGAATCGGCATTGGCATCGCGCCCAGCAATCCCAGCCGCATGTATGCGCTGGTGGACGCCAATCCGGACAAGGGCGGCCTCTATCGCTCCGATAACGCCGGTCAGACCTGGACCCGCGTCAACAATGAAAATCGCCTGTGGGGACGCGGCTCCGACTTCGCCGAGGTCAAGGTGGACCCGCGCAATCCCGATGAAGTGTACGTCGCCAACATCTGTAGCTATCGTTCCATGGATGGCGGCAAGAATTTCACCGCCATCAAGGGCGCGCCGGGTGGGGACGACTATCACCGCATCTGGATCAATCCGGAAAATCCCGACATCATCCTGATGGGCGTGGACCAGGGCGCGACCCTCACCGTGAACGGCGGCGCCACCTGGAGTTCCTGGTACAACCAGCCGACGGCGCAGTTCTATCACGTGATTACCGACAACCAGTTTCCGTACTGGGTCTACGGCGGCCAGCAAGAGAGCGGATCCATCGGCACTGCCAGCCGTAGCGACTACGGCGAGATTACCTTTCGCGACTGGCACACCGTGGGCACCGAGGAGTACGGCTACGTCGCGCCCGATCCGCTGAATCCCAACATCATTTATGGTGGCAAGGTCTCGCGTTACGACCAGACCACCACCCAGGTGCAGGACGTTTCGCCCGTCGTGTTGCGCACCGGGAAATATCGTTTCAACCGCACCGCGCCGCTGATTTTTTCTCCGGTCGATAAGCACGCGCTGTTTCTCGGATCGAACGTGCTGTTCAAAACCACCAACGGCGGGCAGAGCTGGCAGATCGTCAGCCCGGATTTGACCCGCGACCATCCCGGCGTGCCGCCCAACCTGGGCAACTACGCGGCCGGCGAGAAGACCGAACATCGCGGTGTGATCTACAGCATCGGGCCGTCGTTCAAGGACGCAAACCTGATCTGGGTGGGCAGCGACGATGGGCTCATCCACGTCACGCGCGACGGCGGCAAGACCTGGCAGAACGTCACGCCGCCCGAGCTTACGCCGTGGAGCAAGGTGGCGCAGATTGAAGCGGGGCACTTCGACACCAACACCTGTTACGCCGCGGTGAACCGCTTCCGTCTCGACGATCTGCATGCCTACATCTACCGCACCCACGACGGCGGCGAGACCTGGCAGAAGATAACGACCGGATTGCCCGATGACGCTTCTGTCAATGCCGTCCGCGAGGACCCGGAGCGCAAGGGGTTGCTCTTCGCCGGGACGGAAACGAATATCTGGGTCTCCTTCGATGACGGGGACCACTGGCAGTCGCTGCAATTGAACCTGCCCGCCACTTCCATGCGCGACCTTGTCGTCCATGGCGACGACATCGTGGTGGGCACGCACGGCCGCTCGTTCTGGATCCTGGATGACATCACTCCGCTACGGCAGATATCGGCGGAGGTTGCCCAGGCCCAGGCCCATCTTTTCCGGCCGCAGGTGGCGTACCGCGTGCGGCGCAGCACCAACACGGACACGCCGCTGCCTCCGGAAGAACCGGCAGGACAGAATCCGCCCGACGGTGCGGTGATCAACTACACGCTCAAAGCGGAGAGCGGTCCGGTGACGCTGGAGATTTTCAACCCTGCCGGCACACTGGTTCGACGCTACACGAGCACCGACAAACCGGAGGAGATCAATCCCAAAGCGCTGAACATTCCCACCTACTGGGTCAGGCTGCCGCGCGTGCTGCTGACTTCGCCGGGCATGCACCGCTGGGCGTGGAACCTGCATTATCCGCCGCCGGCGGTGCTGCGCCGCCAGTATCCGATTTCGGCGATCGCCCAGGATACCCCGCTTTGGCCGCAGGGGCCGCGCGCCCTGCCGGGCGAGTACACCGTCAAACTGACGGTCGGCGGACAGACATTTTCGCAGCCGCTGACGGTGAAGATGGATCCGCGCGTCACCACTCCAGCCAGCGGCCTGCAACAGCAGTTCGAGATGGAGATGAAGATTGCCGACGCGCTGCAGCAGGACTACGACGCCCTCCAGCAGGTGCGCGCGATGAGGCAGCAGTTGAAGGAGTTGGCGTCGCGTGCGCCATCGCTGCCCGGATCGGTTGCAGCCGACATTGCGGCTCTGGAGAAAAACCTCAGCGCGCTGGAAGGGGCCGCCGGCGGATTCGGACGTCGCGCAAGCAGCGAAAGCTTCGCGGCGCTGAACGACAGCCTGGCGACCGTGTACGAAATGGTGGACAGCGCGGACGCGCCGCCGACATCGCAGGCGGCGACAACGCTTCGCGAGTTGCAACAGGCCCTGGCGACGCTGCTGCTGAAATGGACCGAGGTGAAGACGCGCGATGTGCTGGCGCTGAACCAACAATTGCGAGGCGCGAACCTGGGTGAGATTGGCGTGCCTTGACTACCGCGCCGCCGCATGGATCGGTGCGCGCGGCCACACCTGGACAACGGACCACCCGGAAGGAGACTTCCACAACCGCGGGCCGGGCGGCGCCACGCCTCCTGGCGCAATCACTTTCACGACAAATGCAGCCTCGGGATTCCTCCCATTCGCCAGTGCGGCGGCGGCATCGCGCGCCGGATTGCGTATCACCTTCGGTTCCGAGACGGGCAGGGGCGTATCGGGCGTGCGGCGCCACGTCGCGTAGGGCGCCCAAGCGTCCGCCACGACCACGATGGTGTCGGCGGGCGTGTGTTGTTCGATCCATGCGTAGGCCTGACGGCGCTCCGGGTTTGGCTCGCGCGCGAACATCTCGACCCAGAAGGGAACGTTGGTCAGCGCCACCAGCAGTCCGGCAGCAATCACCACGCCCGTCCTCAGCCGGTAATGCTCGGCGACGCGGAACAGCGCATAGCCCGCAAAAATGCTCAGGAAGTAGACCAGGTCGGTAAGAAAGCGCGAGGGCGTGAACGCCACGTACTCGCTTCCCCAGCGGCGCAGGGAATAAGCCCGGTACAACGGAGCGCCCGCGACATACAGAACAACGAGAACTGATGCCGCCGTGAGCACCAGCCCTGCGCGCTTGCGATCTGCGCCTCGGCAGGCGATCACACCCGCCACTCCGCAGGCTACCAGCACGGTCCCCATTTCCACGATCATCAGCAAGAGCGAATGCGGCTCCGTGAAGCGAAGCACGTCGGTGTTGCGAATCTCGGCGGCGCGCATCGTGTGCGGGACCAGGTATGGCGATGCGGCGGCGGCGCCGACAAACCCGGCAAGCAGGAGCCCGCGACACTTCGCCCGGGAATCATCCGCACGCGCGGCGACCAAGTACACCATGCTCGCAATCAGTACCGCCGCCGTAACCAGGCTTACATGATGATGGGTGAGCAGAATCGCGCTGACCAACAGGGCGGTCAGCGCAGTTGTCCGCCAATTCCATCCGGGCTCGGCAAGGATGCCAATCACTGCCAGCAGGAACATCATTCCGAGTTGGTTCGGCAGCCCGCCCCACGTGTAATAACCAATGCTGCCGGCGAAGGCCCATGTGCCGTAGGCGACGGCGGCGTACAAGCCAACTTCCGAGCGCTGAAAGACCCGCGCCGCCAGCGCGTACACTTGTGCGGTCGAGACCACGCCGAATGCGGGAATCAGGAACTGAAAGACGCGAGGCAGCGGCAGCCCGGTCAATCGCGCGAGCACCGCCACCAGCAGGTGGCTGCCCAGCGGATAATTCAGCGGTACGGATTCGAAGGGCGTCCAGTCGGACACCATGTGGTCGGCGAGAACAAGTTTGCGGATGAGGATGAGATGAAAGCTGGGGTCCCAGCCCGGAGGCGTCTCGCGGAAGAACACCGGCGCAAATCGCGAGATGGCGACCACCGCGAGCAGCAGGCCGAGCCAGAGTCCGGAACCCTCGCGCCGTGTCGGCTTGGCGCTTGTGCTTCTCCATGCCGGCACCACGCAGGCCGCGCAGAAGACAAACCAAACCGGCCAGAACCAGGATAGGCGAAGGTAGGCCAGGTAGAACGTGACCAGCACGGCGAGCGCCAGACCCGCGGTGGCGCCCCAGGTGTACCGTTCGACCGGCGTTTGCTGCTGAAACAGGAAGGGCCACAGACCCACGCCGGGGAAGGCAAGAAGCGCGAGACCGCCCACGAGCACCACGATGTCCAGCATGCAAACGAGTACCCGGGACTGCTATATCACACTTCGCGCTTCGCCTCTTCTCGCGAATGCCAGAGGGTCCCATCCTGGAAAGCAGTTCAGCGCCGGGTGGAAACTCAGGCAAGCGACAGTTCGACGTAAACGTTGTCTTTGCTCCACAGCCACGGAATGCGGGCCAGCCAATATTTTCGACGAATCGACTGGCGCGCGGCGTTTTGATTGGCGGCCACGCGGGCGATGGCGGCAACGTAGGGTCCGAGCGCGCGGCCGCGAATGGTAGACGGCGCAATCTCCACTCGCGGATTGTTGCGAATGCGTTTCATCTTGCCGGCGTCAGGCCGGCTGAAAATGTACAGTTTGTCAGCCTCCTCGGCGAACCACACGGGCGTGTGCACCGGCACGCCGCTTTTGCGGAACGTGACCAGGTCAATGTACTTGCGGCCACGCAAATGCGAGAACGCCTCGGGCATAGGGGTGCAGTTTATCAGGCAGCGCTATGAGGGCTGATTACAATGAAGCGCAGTGAACCGCCAGAGTTTCTCCTATCGCGCGTGGCTGCGGGAGTCGGTAAAGCGGCGCGGTGTGCTGCGGACGACGGCCGCGCTGGCTCAGGGCGCATTCGAGATTGCGCGCGACGCTCTGCCATCGCGGCGGCGAATACGCTTCGGGGACCTGGATTTCGACTGGGACCACCGCGTCGATACCACCTGGTCCAACCTCCCCTTGCGGACGCGCATCCGCGAAGTGTTTGTCGGACGCGCCTACCAGCCCAGCGATCCGCTGACCTTCCACCAAGTCATGGCGCAGCTCCCGATTGATTTCCGCCAGTTCACCTTTGTTGACCTGGGCTCGGGCAAGGGACGCGCGCTGCTGATGGCCTCCGATTATCCCTTCCGGCGAATCATTGGGGTGGAGCTGCTGCCGGAGCTGCATGACATCGCGCAGGAAAACGTGCGCCTATACTCCAGTGACCGACAGCAGTGCCGCCACTTCGAATTACACTGCGCCGATGCCCGTCGCTTTCAACTCCCGCCGGAACCTCTGGTGATTTTTCTTTTTAATCCGTTTCCCGACGACATTCTGGGCGATGTGATGACGGTAATAGAGTGGTCCATGGGGGAAACGCCGCGGCCGGTTTTCGTGGCGTATCAGAACCCGGTGTCGGAGCGGGTGGTAGCGCAGTTTGCAAGTCTTCGCAAGATTGCGGGAACGATTACTTATGCCATCTTCGAGGCTGTGTCCTGCAACACCCAGCTTCACTCGTAGCGCAGCGCTTCCACGGGTTCCATCTGCGCGGCTTTTAGTGCCGGCCAGAAGCCGGAGACCACTCCAACTGCGGACAGGATGAAAAACGATGCCAGCAACACCACTGGTGAGGTGCGCAGAAAAATGTCGCCCTCGTGATTGGCCGTGTGGAACTCCTCGGCATGGAGCGGCATGGCCGGCACGGTGTGCGCGATCACGCCCGCCAGAACCATGCCCAGCGCGCCGCCGATGAAGGTGAGGACCAGCGCTTCCACCAGGAACTGCCCGAGGATATCGAACTTGCGCGCGCCTACCGCTTTGCGCAGGCCGATTTCCCGGGTGCGCTCGGTGACCGACACCAGCATGATGTTCATCACCCCAACCCCGCCCACGCCCAGCGTGAGCGCGCCGATGATGCCAAGAATGATCTGCAGCGCGATGGAGAACTGCTGAATTTGCTGCGCATCTTCCACCGTATCCCAGTCCTGCGTGGCCTTGTCATCTCTGGGATCGAAGTGGTGGCGGCGGGCCAGAACGGCGCGCACGGCTTCCCTCGCCTTGAGGTGCAGGGAAGGATTGAGCGGCGCATACACGATCATCCCGGGATCGCGCACATCCATGACATCGCGATAGGTCTCGAACGGCAAAAAGACGTTTTGATTATCCGGCCCGTTGTTGGACGAATCCTGGATTTTCAGTTGCAGCACCCCGATGATCAGGAAGTCCTGCCCGCGAACGCTGACGTATTGCCCGACAGGATTGATCCCGCCGAAGATCCTCTTGGCCGCCAGCGGGCCGAAGATGACGACACGCCGGTGCTCGATGAAATCCGCTTCTTCGAAATACCGCCCCTCCTCGACGTTGAGCTTGCGAATCGCGCCGTAAGGGAACTGCACCGCCTTGCTGGATATGGTGATGACGCGGTTTTCGTATTTGTACGGGAGGTTGCTGTCGTCCTCGGCGCTGACGCCCTTGAGCAGCGGCACTTCATCGCGAAGCGCCTGGATATCCTCGTACTTGAAATGGATACGGCGTCCGGCGCGCTCGCCGCCCGCCTGCATGCTGGTCTGCCCGCCCCAGGAGAGGATGACGTTGTTGCCGATACCCATGAACGCATTGAACACGCTCTCGCCCACGCCCTGGCCGTATCCGAGCAGCAGCACTACCGTGACCAGGCCCCAGGTGATGCCGAGCATGGTCAACGTGCTGCGCAGGCGGTGGCGCGTCAGCGATTGCCAGCTCTCGACGATAACTTCCTTCAGCCACATGCTGGTTCACTCGTAGCGCAGGCACTCAATCGGCGACAGGGAAGCGGCCCGCCGCGCCGGATACATCCCCGCGGTAATGGTAATCAGCGACAACGTCGCAAGGGACGCCAGGATTGCGCCGGGGACAATGACGGGCGCCGGCATGAAGTCCGGCAGCGCGACACTTTGCAGCGCGGTGCACACACCCAGCCCCAGCGCCAGCCCGATCGCTCCGCTCAGCGCCGTGAGCGTGGCCGACTCGGCGAAGAACTGGCGCTGAATGTCGGCGGCGGTGGCGCCCAGCGCTTTGCGCACGCCGATTTCGCGCGTGCGTTCGGTCACCGACACCAGCATGATGTTCATCACACCGATTCCGCCCAGCGACAGCGTCATCAGCGCCACCGCGCCGAAAAACATCGTCATCACCGCGAAGATTCTCTCCGACAGCTTGGCGCCGTACATCGTGTCCCAGGTGAAGAGCGCGTATTTGTCCTGCGCATCAAAGTGGTGAAGTCGGCCCAGCGTGCGGTACACCTGTGCGATGGCTTCTTCGTGCTGCTCGGGATCCGCGACCTCGAACACCAGGTTGTTGATGTAGCCGCGGTCGATCCATGGGCGCTCCGGGGTGCTGGGCGGCGGATAATCGCGCGCCATGGCGGAGTAGGGAACAAACAATTGCGTGTTATCCGGCCCGGAGCCGTAGCTGCCGTTTTGTTTTTTCCTCTCGAGCACGCCGATGACCCGGTAGGGATAGCCCGCCATCACCAACGTCGCCCCGACCGCCGGCTTGCCACGGAAAAGTTGCTGCCGCGCTTCGTCTCCCAGCACCACCACACGTCGTCCCTGCGCTTCGTCCTCCGCCGTCATCAGCCGTCCTTCGGCTGCGGTGAGAGAGCGGAATCCTTGGTATTCGGGCCAGACGCCGCGCACCGGGCGATTGGCGGCATTGAATGCGCTCACCTCCGCCACCGGCCGGATCATTTCCGGGCTGACCGTCTTGATCAGGTAACACTCTCGCTGGATAGCCCGCGCGTCGTCCACGTGCAGCCGGATCGGGCGCCCGGCGGCGTAGCCTCCCGCGTCCGTGCTGGTGCGTCCGCCCCATACGATCGCCAGGTCCACGCCGATGGTGCGCAAGCGGCGCTTCTGGTCGCGATTGAAGCCGCGCCCCAACCCCACCAGCAACACCACTGAGGTGATGCCCCAGATGATCCCGAACATGGTCAGGAAGCTGCGCATCTTGTGGGCGCGCATCGAACCCAGCGTCTGGCGGGCGATTTCACGGAGATTCACCGAATGCTCCCTGAACGCCGTCTGGCAGCGGCGGCTACCGGTTTAGACGCCACGTTGGCTGAAAAGTAAGCACCTGTGTTCACACTGGGAAATACGGAAACGGGAAGCCTTTGGTTCTTGTTTCCTTGCTCGTCCTGGTACAGATTCGTCAAATTCAAAGTTGCCGTTTATGATCTCTGTTGGCCGGAGGAAAGTCGAATGAAGCGGGCGCTCGTATTGATCTTGGTGATGGTTTTGGGGTTGACGTGCGCGGCTCAAACACCGGACACAGCCACCATTCACGGACAAATTCTGGATCAAACTCGTGCTGCTGTGCCCGGCGTGCTGGTCACAGTCACGAATGCGCTGACAGGTTTGCAGCGCAGCGCAACCACTGGCAACTTGGGCTCGTTCTCCATTGGCGGCCTTCCTGTCGCCGGTGAGTACACGATCACAGCCGTCCGGCAAGGCTTCGCCGACGTGACGTTGAATGAAGTCAGGCTCGTTGGAGGCAGGTCGGCAAACCTGGATATTACTCTCACCGCGGCGGGTGTGCCGTCGGAAGTCACCGTGACCGGGGCCGCCGGTGAGGTGCGTGCCGACCAGCCCCAACTCGGCAATCAGCTTTCGTCGGCCCAGATTCAGGAAACGCCGCTGCTCAATCGCCGAATTACCTACCTGCCCCTGTTGAACGCTGCCAACCGCCCGGCTATCAACCAAGGCGACGTTTTCATGAACGAAAACCTGTTCAACACCAACGGCACCGGGCGGCGCCAGACGCTGTTCGTGATTGACGGCAGCTCCGGGTCGGATGCCTGGGGCCGGCAGACAATCTTCACCAATGTTCCCGAGGACGCCGTGCAGGAGATGACCATCCTGACTAATGCGTTTTCCGCCGAATACGGTTTCACCGCGGGCACAGTGGTGAACATTGTCACCCGCAGCGGAGGCGACCGCTTTCATGGCGACGTACTCGGCATGTGGCGTCCCGCCGACACCGCCGCGAGTCTTTCCGGATTTACCGCCACTTCGTCGAACGCCATCGGCAACGCCCTCGTGACCGATACCCTGCGGCAGGCAGCGGCGGCTTTCTCCGGACCGATCGGCAGCAGCGGTCGCACTCATTTCTATACCGCCGGCGAATACAACTGGCAAAACCGCGGGTCGCCAATCATTTCGCCGCTCGCGCCCGGCATCTTTGTTGGGCACTACCGTGGCTGGCTGGGATTCGCGCGCCTGGATCACCAGATCAACGACAAGCACCTCCTCTTCTTGCGGGGCGACGTGGATAGCTTCCGCGATACCAATCCCAACGGCACTGTGGGCGGCAACAACCTGCCCAGCGTCGATCGCATTTTTCGGCGGCGTACTTATGCCGTGGAAGGTGGCGAGACCGCCGTGCTGAGCCCGTCGTTGCTCAACAACCTGCGCCTGCAGTTTCAACTGGCATCGCCGATCACCGCCTTCGACCCGGTATTGTTCGGCACACAGTTCGCTGTGCCCATCGCCGGCGCGGCAACATTTACGACCGGCACGTCGCAATCCGCCATGCTGTTGAATCGCCAGTATGAGGTTGGCGACACCCTGTCGGCGGTCCGCGGTCGTCACACTCTGAAATTCGGCGCCGACGTTCTCCACGCGCGCAGCGGCGGCAACAGCAAGGAATTTGGTGGGCCGATTTTCCTCGGCTCGTTCACCTACAATCTGTGCAACCAATCAATTGCCACCTGCGAGAGCGCCGCCTACCTGAACAACTTGGCGAACGTGAGGAGCTACACCCAGAGCTACGGCAATGCCAACTACGTGGTCGGCGATACCATGTGGTCGCTGTTCGCGCAGGATGACTTCCGCGCGCTTCCCAACCTGACCCTCAACCTGGGTCTCCGCTATGAGCGTCAGACATTCACCGACGCCGCCAGGAATTTCGCCCCGCGGGTTGGATTTGCCTACAACTGGCGCGGCGACGGCAAAACCGTGATCCGCGGCGGATTTGGCATTTATTACTCGCAGGTTGTGGACAACGCCGCCGCCAACTATGCGCTTGGCGGACCCAACGGCGTTTTCAATTTCACGGCCGGCCCCGGCCAGATCGGTTTCCCGACCAGCGTCTCGGCCGCGCCTCTACCCGCATTTCCCGCCAATGCCGTGCAGCCGGTGCGCGATCTCTACATCCGTCCCGGCCAAAGCGCTTTCTTGGACCAGTTCTTTCCCACCTCCGCTCTTATCGGATATCCCAATCAGTTGTTGAATCCCTACACGGAGCAGTGGACGTTTGGGTTGGAGCGCGAGGTTGCCTCGAACTGGGTGCTGTCGGCGGACTACGTCGGCGCGCACACGCTGAAGATCAATCGTCCGCTCGACGTGAATCCACCTACGTCCTTCGTGCGCACCTTGCCGGGGCAGATCCGCAGTGCGCAGGCCGCCAACTGCACGCGGCCCTTATGGGTGTTGTGGTACGCGCAACACAATCTCGCGTGCAACCCCAACGCGGCTACCAACCCGCAGCCGCCCTACCGCCTCATCCAGACCGATGTGAACAACGGGTTCGCGCACTACAACGCGCTCGATGCCAACCTCAGCCACCGCTTCAGCGAGCGCTTGAGCATGCTGGCCAGCTACACCTGGTCGCATGCCACTGACAACGTCGATCCCGACATCCCGGGCCAGAATCCCAACGATCCGAATCTTACCGGCGCGGCGGAGAAGGGCAACGCCATCTTCGACCAGCGGCACCGCTTCGTTCTGAGTGGTTCGTACCAGGCGCCGCTGAAGATCACTATCGGCGGCGTTTCGACCCTGGCCAGTGGCGTGCCCTTCAATATTGTGACCGGGAGCATCAACAGCGGTGACACCGGCGGGACCACCGACCGTCCCGTGGTCAACGGCGTCGTGCTTTCCCACAATGCCGGACGCGGCAAAGCCATCTACGACGTGTCGCCCTTTGTGGAGCGGCCGTTCGCCCTCGGTGAGCGCGTTCAACTGAAACTGCGCGCCGAAGCGTTCAACGTCCTCAATCACGCCAACTTCGTCGGCTACAACGGGACTTGGGGCAATGGCGCCACTCCCGCGGCCGGTTTCGGACAACCGCTGGTCGGCATTACGGCGCAATTGCCCGCGCGCTCGATGCAGTTTTCCGCCCGGTTGTCGTTCTAAAGGGTGTCGTACAACGCGGTTCGCTTTATCGACTCATGACTGGAGTTGAGATGCGCCACTTCATCGTCCTGGTGCTGATGGTTGTTTGTTCGATTGCGCTGTGCGGCCAGGAGCGCCGCGCGCCTGCCACGGCGGAACACACCACCGAAGGCGAACACCCGCGTGACGCCGAGCCCAAGCCCCCTGTCGCCGACAAGGAAAAAGAACCTCCGGAAGAAAAGCCGGTGGTCACGCATCACCAGATCGCCATCGCAGGCAAGACCCTGCGCTACACCGCCACCGTCGGCATGATGCCGATCAAGAACGAGCAGACCAACAAGGTCGAAGCGCACATGTTCTACGTGGCCTACACGCTGGACAATCCCCCCGTTGGACGCCCCCTGACCTTCGCCTTCAACGGCGGGCCAGGTTCCTCGTCGGTGTGGCTGCACATGGGCGCCATCGGCCCCAAGCGCGTCAAGATGCTCCCCGAGGGCGGCATGCCCGCGCCCCCGTTCCAGGTCGAGGACAATCAGTACACCTGGCTCGACGCCACCGACCTGGTTTTCATCGATCCCGTCGGCACCGGTTACAGCCGCGCGCTGACCCCGGAGCTGGGCAAGAAATTCTGGAGCTTGCAGGGCGACATCGCCTCCGTCGGCGAGTTCATCCGCATGTACTTGACCCGCTCCCAGCGCTGGACCTCGCCGTTGTTTCTCGCCGGCGAAAGCTACGGCACCACGCGCGCCGCGGGCTTGTCCGGCTACCTGATCGATCGCGGCATTCCGCTGAATGGCATCACGCTCATTTCATCGGTGCTGCACTTCGAGACCCTAAGCTTCGCGCGCGGCAACGATTTGCCCTATATCGCCTACCTTCCGACCTACGCCATGACGGCCCAATATCACAAGAAGCTGCCGCCCGATGAGCAGGCGATGGACGGGGCAAAGTTGCTGGCCGAAGTCATGCAGTGGGCCAACACCGGCTACACCGAAGCCTTGCAGAAGGGCGACCGCCTTACCGCGGACGAACGTCGCGCCACCACCGAGCGCCTGGCGCGCTACACCGGGCTGAGCCCCGTCATCATTGACGAGCACGACCTGCGCATCGACCAGCAGACCTTCAGCCGCGAACTGCTGCGCGACCGCAAGCTCCAGGTCGGACGTCTCGACACGCGCTTCCTCGGGCCGGCATCGCCGGGCGGCGTTGGCGGCGACCTCTACGGCTACGATCCCAGCGAAGCCGCCATCCGTCCACCCTTTACCACCGTTCTTAACGAGTACATCCGCTCCGACCTCGGCTACAAGACCGACCTGATCTATTACATCCTCGGCGGCGGCATCGGCGCGCAGTGGGACATGGGCACGGGCGCCCGCGGCGGATTTCCCGAAACCGCCGACGCCCTGCGCCGCGCCTTCGTCAAGAATCCCTATATGCGCGTGCTGGTGGCGGAAGGCTGGTACGACAACGCCACCCCCATCAACGGCATCGAGTACACGCTTGCTCACATGGGCCTGGACGCCGCCATGCGCAACAACATCTCGACCGCGCAGTATCCCGCCGGCCACATGGTGTACATCCAGGTAACCTCGCTGGCGAAGATGAAGAAAGACGTGGTCGAAATGATGCAGCAGGCGCTGAAGGGCGGAGGCAACGATTTGAGCCCGGCGAAATAGATCGGTTGATTTCGTGATCGAGTGATCGGGTGACTTGGTGAGGAGTCCCGGGGGCTGGCCCACCCTTTCCGTCAAGCAAAATTCCGAGGTTGCCCCACCCTTGTCTCGCCCGTTTTTTGGCGAGACAGGGTGGGGAAGTTCATTGGTTCGGAGGGGCACGGCTTCAGCCGTGACGTAAAGCCCCATCGCTTGTGTCATTCCGAGCCGCACCGACTGAGCGTCGCGAGGGAGGCGCAGCGAGGAACCTGCTTTTTGATGGAGAAGACTGGAGAGCTGCCGTGAAAGGAGACGTCTTCAGCGGTGCCAAACGCCTTTTACTTATCTCCAACTGGTTGTCCGCGTGCCAGTTTCAAGTTCTCGGGCGACAACTTAGATGTCAGCCACGCATGGGTCTCTGCGTGGTCTTTGAGCTGCTGCAGGTTCACGTTGAAGTTCACAGTTCCTGCCGCGTGGGTAGTAAAGGAGATGCCTTCGGCACTCAGGCGACCCGAGACTTCTGGGTCCTTGCCTAGCTTCAGCTGGATAAACGCCCGGTCGTTCTCCCGCTTATTGATCCATACCTTCGCAACACCTCCGACAACCAGCGATATGTAGCTGTCGTAATACCTAACTGGAACGTCACCATAGAGTCTCTCCACCACGCCCCGATACCACTTCGCGCATTCCAAGGTAGCCGGGTAATTCTTGACCCAGTATGACTCGTCGAATTGGGACTCCTGCGGCGCTTCGGCTTCCTCGGGCTCTTCGTAGGTGTCGATCACCTTGGTGAAGTGCAACGCCTTCGCACCGCCTATGTCCACCACATTGGCCTGAATACCGATGATTGGCACGGACATGCTCAACAATTGCACTACGTTAAAGAAGCGGTTGGTGATCCTCTCGGCGACAAGCACCGCCGTATGGCTGCGCTTCGGCCACTTGCGCTTTTCATTGGCCCAATATTCGATGGTGCGGATGATGTGGATCTCATCGGTCTCTCCTAGCTGCAGCTCGACCTCGTACATGGAATTGTCTTCTGGGTCTTTCAGCAGCAGATCCAGCCTTCCCCCTTGTGATTGGGTGCGCTCCTTGCTGATCGGCTGCAGATCACCCAGATCAAGCATGGATGGATCGTCGTAGATCGTGTCCCGCAGCCAGTACTCATCGTGGCCGCATTCGTTGATCCTCAAAACCTTGGCGGTACTAATGTCCTCCATCGTGTTCTCCTCTGCAGGAGGCTGCTGACTTGTGCGGCTCACATGAACTTCCGGCGACTTAATGTTCTCACATCCGCCGCCTCCAAGTGGAACCATTCGAACCCCGGTCAAAATTTCACCTCACTTCCACGCCTTTTCCTCTCCCGGCTCATACCCCGGAATTTTCTTTCCCTGCAGATAGATGTCGAACCAGTTGACGATGTGCTCCAGGCGCTCAATTCGGTGCCACGGCTGGCCGGAGCGCGACAATTCGTGCGACTCGCCCGGAAAGCGCACCATCACCGTTGGCACCTTGCGGTATTTCAGCGCGCGAAACATCTCCTCGCCGCCAGCTCCCTCCGGCGTGCGCCAGTCGGCATCGCCGAGGATCAGCATCAACGGCGTCTTGACCTCGTTGATGTAGGTGATCGGCGAGCGCTCCGCGTATTCCTGCGGATCCTCGAACGGAGGCTTGTGGAACCAGTTCGGCTGAAAGAACGTGATGTCCGCCGAGTACCACCACGCCGCCCAGCTCGCGATATCGCGCTGCGCCACCGCTGCCGCAAATCGCGTGGTATGGCCCACAGCCCAGTCGGTCAGCAGCCCGCCGCCGCTGCCGCCGGTGACGCCCAGCCGCTTATCGTCGATGTACCCGCGCCGGATCAATTCATCCACCCCCGCCATCAGGTCTTTGAAATCGTCGCCCGGATAGTGGTACTGGATGATGTTGCCAAACTCCTGCCCGTAGGTCGTGCTGCCGCGCGGATTCGGATAGAGCACGACGTAGCCTTTAGCCGCCATCCATTGGAACTCGTGATCAAATACCCAGCCGTACGCCGCATGCGGCCCGCCGTGAATGTTAAGGATCAGCGGATATTTCTTTTTCGCATCAAAATCCGGCGGCTTCTGCACCCATGCCTGGATCTTCTTGCCATCGAAGCTGGTGTAGGTGATTTCCTCCGGCGCGGTGAGGTTCAGTTGCGCAAAGAGCTTCTGGTTAATGTCCGTCAGCCGCTGCAGTGATCCGTTGGGCTGCACCAGGAACAGATCGTTGATCATGGTCGGCGTGCTGACCTCCACCACCGTCATGGCGCCGTCGGGCTTCTCGACGTACGCGTCCACCGACTGATCGCCGCGCGTGACCGGCGAATTCTTGCCGGTAGCCACTTCGAACCGCTCCAGGTTGCCGCGGCCCTCGCGACCGACCAGCACGATCAGCGAATTTCCGTCCGCGCTCCACAGCGGACGCGAGCCACCCGCGGCGCGCGGTGGTTCCTGGTCGCCGAATGCACCCGATCCCACGTCCCAGTCAAAGCTAGCGGTCAAATTGCGCGGCTTGGCGCCGGCGACAAGGTCCACCACCCACAAGTCCTGTTGCGTGTAGGAGCGCACCGGCTGGTTCAGCGAACCGAAAAACGCCATGCGCTTGCCGTCGCGGCTAACCGAAATCGAGGACAGAGCGCCGCCCTCCAGGCGCGTTACTTCCTTGCTCTCGCCACCGCCCGCGGGCACCTCGTATACCGCGTTCTGCGGAAACTCGTAATACGGCTCCAACGACCGGTTGGAGACGAAGTAAATTTTTGACCCGTCCGGCGCCCACGTGATCTCCTGCTCGGAAAAATCGCCGGAGGTAAGCTGCGTGGGCTTGACGGCCTCATCCGGCCTGCCGCCGACCGCAACACTCCAGACGTGGTTGCGATGCGTAAAATCCAGGTATCCGGCGCCATTCAGCCGATAGACGGCGCGGCTGACGACGTGCACGTCGCTCTCGTGCTCCGCCTTGGCGCACTTCGCTTTGTCACTCTCGGATTCTTTGTCCGTGCCGTCCTTGCCGCCCTTGCACGCTTCCTTCGCGAGATCGTCTGCATTGGTTGGGCTGTTGAAGGCGATCGTCTGCCCGTCTGGAGACCACGTCGGCCGCGACGCGCCCTTCGGCAATTTGGTCAGCGGCCACGCTTCGCCGCCGGTGAGAGGAAGGATGTAAATCTGCGGCGGCTGGCGCTTGCCGTCTTTCTCCACGCTGCGCACGAACGCCAGCCGCGTGCCTTCCGGCGACCACTGCGGCGACGCGTCTCGCGTTCCCGAGGTCAGCATGCGCGGCTCGCCTCCGCGCGTCGAGGCCGTCCAGATCGAGGTGTCGTAATCGTCCTTCTTGTCGTTGACCACGATCCGCACGAACGCCACCTGCGTGCCGTCGGGGGAAACCTGCGGATCGGCAATCCAGGTGAACTGGAACAGATCTTTTTCGGTGATCGGACGCTTCTCGGCCGCCGCCGCGGCCAGTGTGAACAGGAAACAAGCGGCCAGCAGGGCGGCGCACCGGCCGCGGACAGGTGTCATGGCGTGCTCCTGACTGTAAATATCGTGATACGATATGACAATGCCCCACAGGGTTCGTGAAGCGGCGGAATGATATCAAACCATGTCCGCGACGATTACGAGCCCGCTGCGCCCGCCGCTCTTACCGTCCCGGTTCGCCATGCCGCGCGCCATGCCAGCAGCGGCCACGCGACCAGCACCACCGCCGCGCCCACCGCCACCCACCCATTCATCCGCAGGAAGGCATTCGGCTGTTTCAGCAGGACCGCGGCCGCGGACAGCAATCCCGACAATCCGCCGATCAGGAAGTACGCCATCGCATTGAAGCGCACGATCCGCTGTACCGCGACCCAGATCACTGCCAGCGTCACCAGCCGAATCACCAGGTGCTGGGCAAAGTCCGCGGGACTGCCCCAATCGCCCGCCAGCGCCAGCGCCGCGCCGAACAGCAGCGCCCACTGCATCCAGCGCTGCCGCAGGTAACACGCGATGAACCCCGCCGCCAAGCCAACCAGCGCCGTCGCGAAGATTCCTGTGCTGAGCGCGTGGCCGATCGCCTGCGCCGCCGGCAGATACGCGTCCAAACCCGACGGTACCGCCGCCTCCAGCGAGCGCATCAGGGTCGGCATGGCCTGCGACGCGAGATACGACAATCGTTCCAGTCCGGCCAGCGCTGCCGTCCCGCTCACGCCGACGAGCAGCGCGTCGCGGTAGTAGTTGGCTGGCTGCCCGCCCCACCCTGGCAGCCTCTGCTCGCCGAAAGCGCGCGCCAGGTAAAACCACGCCAGCCCCAGCAGATACGCCGCCGCCGCGAAGCCGAACAGCACCGCGATGAACAGCGACACGCTCATGATTGTCCGAAAGGTTGCCAGCGGCACCGCCGTCGGGTAATTGGACATCACGCTCGGCAGGCTGTTGAAGGTAGTGATGGCCGAACCCGCCAGCGCCACCAGCGCCCATTTCGCCATGCGCTTCCAGGGAACCGTTTGCTGCCGCAGGTTCTTGAAGAACAACACCACCGCGGCGACGCCCAGTCCGGCGAAAACGACCACCGTCCACACCGTGCGCAGCACGCGCGGCAGCGTCCGCTTCTGCTGATCGCGCTCCCATTGTTCCGGGATTTTGACGAACACGCGGTAGCCGGAAACTTCGTCTCCCAACACGTGCAACTCGGCGCGCACGTGCGCCGCGTCCGTTCCCGAGCCCGCCGCAGCCTGCTTTTCCTCCCAGACGAATTGATGATCGGTGCGCGCCGGCCGCGCGTCGGCGCTGGAGTCCACCAACTTCCACTGGTTCAGGTCGAGCTTTTTCTCCTCGCGCAGATACTCTTCGGCGAGCGCCTGCGCCTCCTCGCGCGAGAGCTTCGCCCCCGGCGCGTTCTCTTCGATAGTGTGGTGCACGGAATGAAAGGCGCCGTCCGGCCGCAGCACGGCTGCGTACTCTTCTTTCTCGCCGTCGCGGAAGTAGCGCACGCGCCACAGCGCCAGCGGCACTTTGTCCTGGAAAACGCGGTTGGCGCCCGCAATGCCGATCTTCCTGCGCAGGAATTCATTCACGTAAGCATCGGAGTGGTTCGCCAGCGTGGTGACGCGGTGATAGCGTTCCGGCTTAACTCCGCGCGCGCGCAGTACGCTGTCGGCGCGCTCCGCTGCCTGCTGCGCGTTAATTTGGAAGCGCAGGAATTCGCCGATCTGTTGCGGCCTGATCATGACCACCAGCAACAGTCCCAAGACGCCACAGCTCAGCACGAACTTGATGTTCGAGGCGCTCAGCGCTTCCACCGGCGCTGTCTGACGTTCCACCGGCATGGCCTCGGGCACGGACTTCTCCGTCAGCACCTCCGCGCGGTTCAGGAGCGCTTCGTCGGGCTCGAATCGTCGTCGCGCCAGGTAGAATCCGCCCGAGATCAACAGTGGAATCAGCGCGCCCGCTGCTACCAAGGCGCCCGACGTGCGGAAGTACAAATTGCCCGAGCGCAGCAGGAACAGGCTGATCAGCGCCGCGTCCACCGTGTAGTGCCACACCAGGGTTGCGAGGATGCCGTAGCGCAGCATCACCACGCCCGCCACGATTCCTATCAACCCCACTTCGATTCCGCGGACGTAGCCGGGCTGCTGCGGATACGTCGAGTGCAGAAACCCCCAAAAAAACGCCGGCAGCACAACCGCCAACACGCGCGAGTTGGTCAGGCGCATCAGGAAGGGAATGGCGAACAGCCGGAAGAGGAATTCCTCGCTCGTCGCCGCGTAGGCGCCGATGGTCAGCGGAAACAGCCACGGAAACTTGGTGCTCAGCACATCGGTGTAGGGAACGTCCTGCGGCGCCCACACCCCGACTTTGCTTCCCAACAGATAAAAGAGCACCACGAACCCGATGTGTCCCGCGGCCATGCCCAGGCCGATCACGCAGGAGCGGAAAAACTCTTTGCTGCGGATTCCCGGCAGCGTCCACGCCACGTTCAGCCGCAACTGCTCCGGCTGCGACCAGCGATACAGCGGCTCACCGGCGGCTACCGTCAATGCCACCATCAGTCCGAGCGCCAAGCTTCCCACGAGCGCCAGTGCCAGGTGCTGCACCACGAACGACGGGTACGACGAATTGGTGTCGTAGGCGGCACGTGTCACCGGCCAGTTGTTCGCCGTCATGGCGAAGAACAGGATGGCGAGCACGAATCCCAGCTTCAGCGCGCCGCTCCAGCGGACGATGCCGCGGCGGCCAAGACCGAACAGTACCCACAGCATCGCGCCGTTGAGGAGCAAGTAGGGAATCAGCGCGATGGTGCCGTAAAAAGCGTTGCTGGAGCGCAGTCTCTGGTAGCTGCGCTGCCAGGCCTCCGGCACTTTCAGGAATTCGCTGGAGGCGCCGGGCTTGTCGCCCTGCACGCTGACGCGTAACCGGTAAGACGCGCCGTCTTCACGCTGCGGCGCTTTGAACCCGCGCCGTTCCCAGGTAAAGCTCCAGTCGCGGCGGTTGGGACGGTCGTTGGAGTTCGCCTCCGCCGGCAGAAAATCATAGGAGGCGAAGTCCGCGTATTGTGCGCCGGCAAATTTTTCCGCGATGGCCTGCGCCGCGTCGTGCTCCAGCTTTGCCCCGGCCCGCGCTTCCTCGATGGTGTGCGAGAACCCGGCCACTCGTCCCGCTGGGCTTACGCTGACGCTAAACTCCTCCTGCTGCTGTGGCCGGAAAAAGCGCACCTCCCAGGCCCAGACAAGCACCGGTCCGGCCATGAGCTTGTTCGCCTGCTCCAGGCCGAGCTCGCGCTCCAGGTAAGTCTTCGCGTTCTCGTCGACGTGGAACACGATACTCGATTCGTAGCCATCCACCATCATGCCGTTTTCGGCCAGGAACTTGCGCGCCGTCTCCAGCGCCTCACCCTTGGAGACCTTGAGGTTGAGCGCGGCTTCCGGAAATGCGGCGTGGTAGTAGCGGACCGCGACAACGGCGCCCACCACGCCGATCACGATCCATGCGAGCAAGGTTCTGAGGTCTCTTCCTGTCAGGCGCGACACTAGGCTCTCCGTGAAAACAGGCCGGCTGTGCGGGCATCCTAAGCTGCCGTTTGCTGAGAGTCAAACTTCCCAAATCGCTTGGGGCAATCGGCGGAATCCTGAAGCCGTCGTACAATCCCGGAACAGTTTACTGGCCACCGATCACTTTTCACCGCACACTAGTTCGTCATCACCACGGGTTTTTGTTCGTATGGCTGAATGGTTACCGTCAACGCCTTGCGCTTTTCGAACTGGTCCTTGGTCACGGGAAAGCTGAAGACGATTGTCCCCTTCTGCGCGCCGCCGGGCGCGATTTTGGCCTCCGGCAACAGCGCCGCCAGCGTGTTCTGCTTCAGGTCAGGGAACGCCTGGTAGTAGCGCTCGGCATCAACGGCGGGTGCGGCCTCGTCGGAAAAATCGCCCTTGTCGGTCTTCAATTGCGCCGTGATGTCGTGGATCCAGAGCGGCTTCTGGCCGGAGTTGTTCAAGGTGACGTTGACCGCGACCAGCACGCTGTCGCCCTGGATTTGGACGACGTTCATGTTGTCGATGGTCGCTTTGCCTTGCGGCTTGGCCCTTGTGATCCACGACAGGAACGCGACCACCACGGCAACGATGGCCAGCGCGATGACCACAGGCTGCCAGGGCGGAAGAGTCCATTTCGCCTTGTCGAACTCTTCTCCCATGGGGACATGGGCGCGATCGTAGTTGTCGGCGTCATGATTGACGACCTGCGGTTTTGCCGGCGTCGTGCTTGGCTTAGGGTCCGGTGTCGGATTGAGTTTTACGTTGTCTTCCGGCATACGGCAGATTCCTCACGTGTGAAGCGCTGAAAACAAGTGGTCAGTGGCCAGTGCCCGGGAACGAAAGCCCGCACATGAACGCGACGCTTCGCGGACGAAAGGCCCTCGTTTCCACGGTAACGCGCGCATTGGTGATTATCAGATACCTGCTCTCTGACTGGCCGCTAGCCACTGGCCACTGGCCACTGTTTCTTCATCGCTTGGGCGAATTTTTCCGCCGGTAAAGTGTTGAGCACGTCGTCTTTTGTCAGCCACGCGCGGCGCGCCTGCAACACGCCATACTTGATTTTCTCCAGGTGCGATGTGTGGTGCGAGTCGGTGTTGATGACGATCTTCACGCCGCGTTCTTTGGCCATGCGCAGATGGCGATCGCACAAATCGAGGCGGTCCGGATAGGCGTTCAACTCCATCGCTACCTTGTTGCGCGCGGCGGCGGCGAGCACGGCCTCCATATCGAACTGGTAGGCGTCGCGGCGCAGCAGGATGCGCCCTGTGGGATGGCCGATGACCGAGACGTTCTGGTTCTCGATCGCCTTCAGCAAGCGCCCGGTCATCTGCTGCGGCTCCTGGTTAAAGGCGGAATGCACGCTGGCGATGACGATGTCCATATCCTCCAGCACCGAATCGGAAAGGTCGAGCGAGCCGTCGGCGAGAATGTCCACTTCGATTCCAGCGAAAATGCGGATGCCCTCCAGCTTTTCTCCGGCCTTGCGGATCCTCGTGATGTGGGCGACAGCGCGCTTATCGTCGAGGCCATTGGCCATGGCCAGGTTCTTGGAATGGTCGGTGATCGCCATGTACCGGTAACCGCGGGCGCGCGCCGCTTCGGCCATCTCCTCGATGGTGCACTTGCCATCGGTTTCGACCGTGTGCATGTGGACGTCGCCCTGGAGGTCGCGCCGCTCGATCAGCTTGGGCAGGCGACGCTCGATGGCCGCCTCGATTTCACCACCGTTCTCGCGCAGCTCAGGCGGCGGGCAGTCCATGCCGAGCTTGGCGTAGATTTCCTCCTCCGTCTTGCCGGCGACGCGCTTGTCGGTGTCGAGCTTCGCCAGCCCGTATTCGTTGAGCGTGAAGCCGAGCTTGAGCGCGCGCTGGCGCAAGGCGACGTTGTGCGACTTGGAGCCGGTGAAATACTGCAAGGCGGCGCCGAAGGACTCCGGCGGAAGCAGGCGAACGTCCACCTGCATGCCGCTGCGCAGCTTGAAACTGACCTTGTTTTCGCCACGCGCGATGACGTCGAGAATGCCGGGGAAGCTCACGATCTGCTCGATGACGTGGTTGCGCTGCTGCTCGTGCGCACAACACTTGCCGGTTACGAGGATATCGAGGTCGCCGACGGTTTCGCGGCCGCGGCGCAGCGAGCCCGCGGGCGTAATCTTCTCCACGCCGGGCAAATGCGCGAGATGATCGCCGAGCTTGTGCGCGACGGCGTCGGCGTCGTCCAGGCAGAAGCGGCCGGAGATGCGGCGATAATCCTCAATGGCCTTGAGGATTTTCTGCTCTTGCTTCTCGCCCATGCGCGGCAGCTCGCGCAGCTTGCCGGCGCGCGCCAGCTTCTCGACACCGTCCACATCGTTGACCTGGTGCGCGCTCCACAGCAGCGCGATGGTCTTGGGGCCAAGGCCCTGGATTTTGAGCAGCTCGAGCATCGAGGGATGGTATTTCTCCAGGAGCTGCGCGTGCAGTCCGACACGCCCGGTTTCATAGAGCTCTTGCAGGTGCGCGCTCATGCCTTTGCCGATGCCGGGAATTTCCAGCAACTTCCTGGGTTCGGGAATCAGGGCCCAGATGGGCTGGTCGAGCGCTTCGATGGCCTCCGCGGCGCGGCGGTAGGAGCGGACGCGAAAGGGGTCGTCGCCGTTGATCTCCATCAGGCTGGCAGTTTCGTAAAAGATGGAGGCGATAGCCTGGTTGTCGAGCGGGCGCGGTTCGGGCATACGCCAGAGGATTTTATGCCTGCGAACAGGCTGTCGGCTATCGGCGGTTGGCAGTTGGGGAAGGCCATACAACAAAGCCCAGCCTCAGGGGCTGGGCTAGCGAAGTGATTGAATTTGGTGTTGCTAGGCGGACAACTTGGTGACGTTGCCGGCCTGAGGCCCCTTTTGGCCTTGCACGATCTCGAATTCCACGTCATCTCCTTCCTGCAGGCTTTTGTAGCCTTCCGAGGTGATGGCGCTGTAGTGGACAAAGACGTCCGGACCATCGTCGCGGCCGATGAAGCCGAACCCCTTGGCGTTATTGAACCACTTTACTTTGCCTTTAATACGAGCCACCTTTCTCTTCCTCCGTACGGGTACCGCCGCCGCGCCCCCCCCACGCGCGGTTAGAAGTCCATCAAGACCACGGCCAATTGCGACGGAGCGCTTGCGGGCGCCACATCGTGGTTGGGCAGAAGGGGATCTTACGAATATTGGATGTCATTTTCCTGCCGTTGGGATGTGTTGTCAAGAGAGTATACAGGCACGGTGGCCGGCGACGGGTGTGGGCGGCACGCCAGGCGCAGCGTCTTAAAGAGACGCGGCCGAGGAGGACTTTTGAGCGGCTCTTCGGCCAAGTTGGAGTTTTTCGGCGAGCCACAACACGCCGCAGATGGTCTTGCCGTCGCGGAGATTGCCGCTCATCACCATGCGGACAAGCTGGGAGAGCGGAAACATGCGCTTCTGGATGACCTCGTCTTCCTCGGGTTGGGCTTGGCCACGCTTCAGGCCGGATGCGAGATAGACGGCCATGGTTTCGTCGAGGAATCCGGGGCTGGCGTAGAAGTAGAACGCGCGCTGCCAGTGAGTGGCGGCGTAGCCGGTTTCCTCCACCAGCTCGCGTTTGGCACCGGCCAGTTCGGATTCTCCAGGATCGATGCGCCCGGCGGGGAGCTCCCAGAGATAATCGCCGGCAGGATGGCGGTACTGACGAGCAAGCAGGACGCGAGGCTCGGAACGGCTGTTGTCCACCGCCATAATGACGATGGAGCCGGTGTGGCGCACGACGTCGCGGCGCACGGTGATGCCGCCGGGCTCCTGGACACGGTCGGTGGCCACGTAAAACACCGGTCCGCGATAGACGACACGGGAAGAGAGGAGCTTGGCCTGCTTGGGCTTGCGGGAGCGGGACATGCTGTCAATATACGCGAGCGAAAGGGATTGGCGATCGTGATTGGTGAATTGTGATTGGCTGGCGAGGGCAGATTGACAACTGCTATGCTTCCGCCACTTCATGCGCAAGCCAACCATCGCGATTATCGGGCCGGGGAATTTGGGGAGCGCCATGGCGCGCGCGCTGCACGCGGCGGGATACCGCGTGGAGGAGATCGTGCATCGCGGGGGCGCAACGGCGAAACGCGCAGAGACGCTGGCGCGCGGTCTGGGGACACGCGCGGTCGAGTTGGAAGAGGCGAAATTCTCCGCCGACATGGTTTGGATCTGCGTCAGCGATGGCGCGATTGCCGCGTGCGCAGGCGAGTTGGCGAAAAAAGGGAAGTGGGCGGGTAAGATCGCGCTGCACTGCAGCGGCGCGCTGAGCAGCTGGGAGTTGAAGAGGCTGAAGGAGCGCGGAGCTGCCGTCGGCTCGATTCATCCGATGATGACATTTGTGCGCAAGGTGCGGTCGGAGCTGCGCGGCGTGACCTTCGCCATTGAGGGTGATCGGCAGGCGGTGCGGGTGGCTCGGCGGGTGGCGCAGGACCTCGGAGGACGCGTGGTGGTAATTGAGGCGCAGCGAAAGCCGATGTACCACGCGTTCGGGGCGTTCACGTCGCCGCTGATCGTGGCGACGGTGGCGGCGGCGGAGCGGGTAGCACGGCGGGCGGGATTGAGCGAAGCGTCGGCGCGGGCAGCGATGGGGCCGATCCTGCAGCAGACCGTGCGCAACTATTTGCAGCGCGGCAAGGCGGGCGCATTCAGCGGACCGCTGGTGCGCGGGGACGTGGAGACGGTGCGGCGGCATTTGGAAGTGCTGCGGGCGGTGCCGGAGGCGCGCGAGGTGTATGTGGCGCTGGCGCGGAGTGCGTTGAAGACGCTGCCGGTGAAGAGAAAGAAAGAGATACGGGAATTGTTGAAGCCGGCTTGTCGATAGATCAAAAGGTGTCGTCCCTGCGACGGGGCTGATGTGGCAAAAATTGGGCCCCGTGGAGGTCGTGTTCCCCACTACGGGGCGATCCATCCACACGGCACTCGCGAGCACCCCTTTGCGCCGCAGCGGCGCGGCACGCGGGCGTCGGGCGGACAGAACCAGCACGCGGGTTGGGCGCGCTGGCAAAGACCGTGCTCCAAGCCAGCTTAGAACCAGCGCTGCTAAAGTCAACAAAACGGGCACGTCAGAAAGCGCCAAGGCGTAAACGGTCGGTTCCAGTTTGGGGCTGGTCCAGAAGCCATATGCGATTGGCGATTGGTGAATGAACACGCCTGATGGCGTGAGGGTGGCGATGGTCCGGGCGGCGATCGAGATCAGCCGCCGCCGAGAGTGAAATTGACCGTGATTTGAGTATCCACTTCGACCGGCTCTCCGTTCAGCAGGTAGGGGCGGTAGCGCCATTGCCGCACCGCCTCAACCGCGGCTCGCACCAGCAGAGGATGACCACTCACAACGTGTAGATTTTCAATCGTCCCGGCGCGGCTGATCACGGCACTCAGCACGACCGCACCTTGCACGTGGGCGATGATCGCCGGCATCGGATACACCGGGCGGACTTGGTGCAGGAGGAAACCCTGCAGCACACCGCAGGAGACCGCGACGCGGCGCGTCGGAACCGGCGGCGGCGGCGCGGCTGGCCTGGGCGGGACGGCAAACAGCGCCATAATCTGCGTTCCAGCTTCGCGAGAACCGGTTCCGCCCGGAATTACCAATCCGTTGTCAGGCACGGGTTCAGGGGCGCCCTGATCGTGAACCTCGGCAACCCCTTGGCGAATCCGGATCGGTTCGCGCACCGTGTCGCCGACCAGTTCCGAGTCCGAGTTACGCGTGGCGCGGCGCTCGGTCGACGCTGCCCGCGGCACCTTGCCGGGCGGAGGGCCGATCAGCCGACCGAGATCGATTATCGCGGGCAACGCTTGCGTATAAAACAGCGGAAGCAACACCAGCGCGGCTACGACCGCAGTCTGCGCGGCAAAGGAGAGGAACGTGGTCCAGCCGCGGCGCGTGCGGGCACAGGACTCCAGGAGAGATTCAGTAAACACGGCGGCGTCCGATCTCCCCATCGTGCGGCGGCGAGAGATGGGGACCTCGCCGCGCACTCGCTGTCACTGCATTGGACACCGGGAGACGCGAGATTGCTCCAAGCGCTTTCGACGCACGTCATGTGAGGTTATTGCACTGCGGGAACGGCGGCTCGTGGCAGGACAAACGAGAACCTCGAGCCGCGGTTGAGCTCGCTGGTGACGCGGACGACGCCATCGTGAGCTCGAACGATGTGCTTGGCGATGGCGAGGCCAAGGCCGGTACCGCCGGATTCGCGGGAGCGCGCCTTGTCCACGCGGTAAAAGCGCTCGAAAAGGCGCGGCAGGTGTTCGGAGGCGATGCCGGGACCGTAGTCGCGCACGTAGAACTCGACGCCGGCATCGTCATCGCGCGCGCCCACCTCGATGCGCGCGCCCGAGGCGGCGTACTTGATGGCGTTGTCAATCAGGTTGGTGAACACCTGATGGATGGCGTCCTTGTCGGCCTGCACCATCGGCGTGGCGGAATTTTCGACCTGGATTGCGATGCCGCCGGCCTTGGCGGTTTCGAAGAATGTTTCCACCGCGTCGTCGAGGAGGGTGGCGGGCGAAGTGGGGCGCAAGTTGAAGGCGCGCTCGCCGGATTCGACCCGCGCCAGCACCAACAGGTCTTCGGTGAGCCGCGCCATGCGGGCGGCATTCTTGCGGATCACTTCGAGGAAGTCGCGCTTGGTGGCGGGATCGGCGTTGTCGGATGCTTCCAGGTCAAGTAGCGTCTCGGCGAAACCTTGAATGGAGGTGAGCGGCGTGCGCAGCTCGTGCGAGACGTTGGCGATGAAGTCACGCCGGGTTTTCTCCACGCGCTCGATGCTGGTCATGTCGTGAAGCACGGCGACGGCGCCGCCGCCGGGCAAGGGAGCGGCGGTCACGCTGAAGGTGCGGCCAGGAACGAGCGCGGCAGCGCGCGTGGTTCGCACTCCCTTTGTCTCCAGCGCGCCTTCGATGGCGGCGAGGACGTCGGGGTCGCGGACGGCGCCGACCAGAGGTGCGCCGATGGAGATACGCGCGATGGCGTTCATCGGGCCGTTCGACCACTGGATGCGGCGGTCGCGCGAGATGGCGAGCACCGCCTCCTGCATGCTGTTGAGCAGCGCTTCGAGTTGCTTGCGTCCGGTCTCGACGGCGGCGAAGCTCTGTTCCAACTGGCGCGCGGTGCGGTCGAGGGCGGAGGCGACATGCGCGATCTCGTCGGCGGAGGACTCCTCGATGCGCGCGCTCAGGTCGCCGGCGGCGATGCGCTCGGCGAAGGCGACGATGCGCTGCAATCGCCGCGAAATCAGGCGCGCGACCACGGCGGAGATGATGGTGGCGAGGATGAGCGCAGCCAGCGACGCCCAGATCAGGTAGAGGGTCACGCGCCGAGTCATCTGCCGGATGGAGGAAAGCGGATACGCGAGGCGCACGGCCCCGCCCGATATCGGAGCGGCGACATAAAGAAACGGAATGCCGACGGTATGACTGGTGCGGGTGGCCGAGCCGACGCTGCCGCGCAGCGCGGCGATGAACTCCGGCCGGGTGGCGTGGTTTTCCATCTCGGCGGGATTGGCGCCGGTGTCGGCCAGGACACCTCCGTCGGTTGCGATGATGGTGGCGCGGGCGTCGGCAGCGTGGGAGACGTCGTCGGCGATGGCTTGCAGGCTGCGACGGTCGCGGTCCTGTTGTACCGCCTGCGCGAACATCGCGGCTTTCTGCTCCAGCGCAGTGCGGATTTCGTTGTAAAGCGATTCTTCCCATGCTCTGCGGACAGGGAAGTCAAGGGTGAGGGTGGCGACCGCAATCACCAGCACGAAGGCGCCGAGCAGCTTGAAGAAGATGCGGTTGGTCATCGCGGCGCCTCGAAGCGGTAGCCAGTGCCGCGAACCGTCTTCAGATAACGCGGATCTTCGGGATTGCTTTCGATCTTCTCGCGCAGGCGGCGCACGTAGACATCCACCGAGCGCGGGGTGACGAAGGCGGTGTCGCGCCAAACGGCGTCCAGCAACTGGTCGCGGGTGAAGACCCGGCCGACATGGCGGGCGAAGTAGTCGAGCAGGCGGAACTCGGTGGCGGTCGTGGCGACGTTGTTGCCGCGGACCGTGAGCGTCATGGCGCCGGTGTCAATGCGCAGGTCGCCGAGTTCGCGGACCGAGGCCAGCAGCGGCGGTTCGAAGCGGCGCAGCACGGCCTTGACGCGCGCCACCAGTTCGCGCGGGCTGAAGGGCTTGGTGATGTAGTCGTCGGCGCCGAGTTCGAAGCCGAGCACGCGGTCGGATTCGGCGGCTTTGGCAGTGAGGAAAATGATGGGCGTGGCAGCCAGCGTTTCCGATTGGCGAATCTGCTCGCAGAGTGCCAGACCGCTGCCGCCCGGCACCATGATGTCGAGGAGAAAAAGCGCCGGGTGTTGCTTGACAGCGTCGGCCAGGACGCTGGCGAGCGAAGTAAAGGAACGCACCAAGTAGCCCGCAGCTTCGAGATGATGGCGCACCAGGCGGGTGATGTCCGCGTCGTCCTCAACCAAAAAGATTTGTTGTTTCACCTTAGCAATAGTTTAGCCGGAAGGGTACTTTCGACCCTAATGTGGAGTCACCATCTATGCCGCTGGGCGAGACGCGCGCCCGGCCGGCGAGTCAGCTTCTTCGTCCGCGAGCCGTTTCACCATCTCGAGGGCAAAACTGTGATTCGGGGACGCGCGACCGGTCAGCAGCATGACGATGACGGCGATGGCAATCAGCGTCGCGAAAATGACGGCGATACTCATCCGAATTCCCCACCCCGAGCTTAGCGCCCCATTGTTAAAGGACGATTACAACCCCAGGAAATCGCGGGCGGAAATCCCGTTCATGGGAAATTCATCCCTCTGTAACGCCGTTGTAACAATTCGCCGTTAGAAGGAGAAGCATAGGAGGAATCGAATTGTGATGCGAAAAATGCTGGTTTGCGCGGTCCTGTTCCTGACAATCTTTACGGCCGCGAGCTGGGCACAAACAAATCTGAACGCCGCGGGCGCGACCTTCCCGTATCCCATCTATTCCAAGTGGTTCAACGAGTTCGCTAAATCGAATGGCGTGCAGATCAACTACCAGTCCATCGGCAGCGGCGGCGGCATCCAACAGTTACACTCCGGCACGGTGGATTTTGGCGCCAGCGACATGCCGCTGAATGACCAACAGCTCAAGGACCTGGGCAAGTCGATCATTCAGTTTCCGACCGTGCTCGGCAGCGTGGTGCCGGCGTACAACGTGCCTGGGGTCTCAGGGGAGATCAAATTCACTCCCGAGGCGCTGGCCGGAATCTACCTGGGAAAGATCACCAAGTGGAATGACAAGGCGCTGACCAGTGTGAATCCGGGAATGAAACTGCCCGATCAGGACATCGTGGTGGTCCACCGCTCTGACGGCAGCGGAACGACGTTTGTTTGGACCGACTATCTCTGCAAGGTCAGCCCGGAGTGGAAATCGAAAGTTGGGTCCAACACCTCGGTGAAGTGGCCGGTGGGACTCGGGGGGAAGGGCAACGAAGGGGTGGCGGGAGTCATCTCGCAGCAGCCGGGCGCACTCGGGTACGTGGAACTGATTTACGCGCTCCAGAACAAGATTCCGTTTGGTCCGGTCAAGAATGCATCGGGGACTTTCGTGAAAGCCAGCCTGGATACGACCACGAAGGCAGCCGCGGGCACGAAAGTACCCCCGGATTTCCGCGTATCCATCACCAATGCTTCCGGCAAGGACGCGTATCCAGTATCCAGCTTTACGTATCTGCTGGTGCCGACGCAGTGGCAGGACCAAGGCAAGAAAGCTGCCATGGTGAAGTTCCTCACCTGGATGCTCGATCACGGTGAGCCGATGGTGACCGCGCTCGATTACGCCCCCCTGCCCAAGCAGGTGGCGGAAATGGAACGGGCAAAGATCAAGGAGATCCGCTAGCGGCAGCGGCGGTATGTCCTGACAAAAGGCGACGGTCAGCTATCCGCCGCCTTTTGTTTTCACCAGAGTGAGGTGTTTCCGCCTGTTCCGCCCTGCGCTTTCAGCCCATCACAATCGGAAACGCCGGCCTGCCCTCTCATTTCGCGGGAAGTTAACAATCCTGTAACAAATCTCTGTTAGCGTTGGTTTGTCAATTGAACACGCGAAATAGACCGGAGTTGCACTTGGCTGACCCACAGCCGAAACGGCCTGACTTTGAGGTAGTAGTACAGGCGGGGAAGCCGCTACAGCCGTCGCCCAACTTCCGCACCAGCATTGTCCCCGACAAGATTTTCAAGTACTTGACGGTGGCAGCAGCGCTGTCGGTGGTCGCAGTAGTGCTGCTCATCGTTTTCGAACTGGTCTGGCACTCCCGGCTAGCGATCTCGAAGTTCGGATTCGGTTTCTTCGCGGGCAGCAACTGGGACCCGGTGAGCGGCGAGTTTGGAGCGTTTCCGTTCATCTATGGCACCTTGGTTTCCTCGCTGATTGCGTTGATCATCGCCGTGCCGCTGGGAATCGGGGTGGCGATCTTTATCAATGAAATGTGCCCGCGCCGGCTGCGCGCGCTTTTGTCGTTCACCGTGGAGCTGCTGGCCGCGATTCCGAGCGTGATCTACGGTCTGTGGGGAATTTTCGTTCTGGTGCCTTACCTGCGCGTACACATTGACCCGCCCCTTAAGGAGTACCTCGGGTGGACGGGCCTGTTCACCGGCCCGATCTACGGAATTGGAATGCTGGCGGCGGGAGTGATCCTTTCCATCATGGTGGTGCCGTTCATTTCCTCCATTACGCGCGAGGTAATGCTGACGGTGCCACAGAACCAGCGGGAAGGCGTGCTGGCGCTGGGCGCGACGCAGTGGGAGATGATTCGCATCGGCATCCTGCGCAACGCGCGGGTGGGGATCATCGGCGGAATCATTCTCGGACTCGGGCGGGCATTGGGCGAGACCATGGCGGTGACAATGGTCATCGGGAACCGCCCGGAAATCGCGAAATCGCTGTTTGCGCCCGGCTACACCATGGCCAGTATGATCGCCAACGAATTCACCGAGGCCACTGGCCGTCTTTATCTCAGCGCGATTATTGAGATCGGGCTGGCGCTGTTTCTGCTGACGCTGGTGGTAAACGCCTTGGCCCGGCTACTGGTGTGGATGACGACGCGGGGCTCGCCTTCGAGGGTGTATGGCTGAGGAGCTGCAATCCGGGATGGCGGTCCGGTTGAGCTTGCGCCGGCGGCTTGTGGATCGCGCCGTGATGGCCGCCACCGGCATGGCCGCCTTGCTGGTGCTGGTGCCGCTGTTCCTGATTCTCGGATTCCTGGGTGCCAAGGGAATCGGTGCGTTGAACTGGGCGTTTCTGACCCACACGCCGGCGCCGGTAGGGGAACTGGGCGGCGGAATGGCGAATGCCATCGTGGGCACGTTTATGATCCTCGGCATCGCCAGCCTGATCGGAGTGCCGTGGGGGATCGCCGGGGGAATTTACCTCTCCGAATACGGCCGCAATGCGTTCGGCAACGTCATCCGCTTCACCGCCGACGTACTCAACGGCGTGCCCTCGATTGTTACCGGGATTGCGGTCTATGGGCTGGTGGTGGTCACACAAAAGCATTTTTCCGCGCTGGCCGGCGGCATCGCCCTGGGCATCATGATGATCCCGATCATCGTGCGGGCGACGGAGGAGATGCTGCTCATGGTGCCGCAGACGATCCGCGAGGCGGCGCTCGGCCTGGGCATTCCGCAGTGGCGGACCACCTTGTCCGTAACCTTGCGCACCGCGACCTCGGGAGTGATTACCGGTATTATGCTGGCCTTTGCGCGGGTGGCCGGTGAAACGGCGCCGCTGCTGTTCACCGCATTTGGAAACCAGTTTTGGAATCTCAAACTCAACCAGCCGACCGCCGCCTTGTCCCTGCAGGTCTACACCTACGCGATCTCGCCGTACGACGACTGGCACCGGATGGCGTGGGCGGGGGCGCTGGTGTTGATCGTGATGATCATCGGGACGATTTCGGTGGTGCGCATTATCGCCAGCCGCGGCCTGTTGAAGGGAGCATCCTAACTTGGGGGTCGGAATCGAGGTTCGCGGGCTGCGCGCGTGGTTCGGCGCTGCCGAGGCCCTGCATGGCATCAGCATGGAGATGCGGCCCAACACCGTGACGGCCATTATTGGCCCGTCCGGCTGCGGAAAGTCCACTTTCGTGCGTTGTCTGAACCGCATGCATGAGACCATTCCAGGGGCGCGGGTGGAAGGAGAGGTAAGAATCGGCAGCACCGACGTGTACGGGAACGGTACCCCGGCGGTGGAAGTGCGCCGGCGCGTGGGAATGGTGTTTCAAAAGCCGAATCCTTTTCCGACCATGACGATCTATGACAACGTGGCGGCGGGATTGAAGCTCAACGGGTTCCGGAATCGCCGCGCACTGGATGAAACCGTGGAGCGGTCGCTGCGCTTGGCCGCGCTGTGGGACGAAGTCAAGGACGCACTCAAGAAACAATCGGGAGCAAGCCTTTCCGGCGGACAGCAGCAGCGGCTGTGCATTGCGCGCGCCTTGGCGGTGCAGCCGGAAGTGCTGTTGATGGATGAGCCGGCCTCGGCGCTGGATCCGATCTCCACGGCCAAGATCGAGGACCTGATCTATCAACTGAAGGAACGCTTCACCGTGGTGATCGTCACCCACAACATGCAGCAGGCGGCGCGCGTGGCGGAATGGACAGGTTTTTTCCTCCTGGGCGACTTGATTGAGTTCGACAAGACGCAGAAGATCTTCACCACGCCCGGTGACAAGCGCACCGAGGACTACATCACGGGCAGGTTCGGATGACGCGCACTCGCTTCCATGAAGGCCTGGACGAACTGAAAGACCGGCTGCTGCGGATGGCGGGCATGGCCGAGCAGTCGATCACCCGCGCGGTGAAGGCGTACCGCGAACGCGACCGGTCTCAGTGCAAGCTGGTATTCGACAGCGAGGCGGGTATCAACGTCGCCGAGCGCGAGATTGACGAACTGGCGATCGACCTGCTCGCCATGCAGCAGCCGATGGCGGTGGATTTGCGCTTCATTCTGGCCGTGATCAAGATCAACGCCGACCTGGAGCGCGTCGGCGACCAGGCGGTGAACATCGTGGAACGGGTAGAGCAACTGCTCAAGGTGCCTGCCGTGGACTTGCCGATTGACATCCCGCTGATGGCGGCGACCGCCGGCCTCATGATTCGCCAGGCATTGGAGGCGTTCGTTCTGGGCGACGCGCAGCTAGCGGAGCAGGTGCTCACCATGGACGACACCGTGGACCGGATGAATTATGAGATCGCCGAGACCATGATCGACCTCATTAAGAAATCTCCGCAAGTTACTGAACAGGCGATGGATGCGATTATCATAGCGCGCAATCTGGAGCGCGTCGGCGACCACGCCACCAACATTGCCGAGGACGTCATCTTCTGGGTCCGAGGCGCCGACGTGCGCCATCACCTGGGCCGCTCCTAATTCCTACCACGCGACCGTAAGACGCAGCGGAGTCGTCTCTAGGGAATGAGACGCAGGGTGAGGTTGGGGAGGCGAAGACCCTCGAGTTCGGCGGTCCACGTGTCGCCTGTCGCCATGAGGTGACCGGCGGTGAGCGTGCCCGAACTAACGATTTCCCCCGCGCCGAGTGGCGGCTGGCCACGGTTCAGGATAGCTGCGGCGAGTTCGGCCAGGCAGAGCGCCGGGCTGCGCAACGAATTCTTGCCCGAGCCTTCTTCCACGAATCCACCGTTCTTCGACATGCGCGCCTTGAACTTGGGAAGTTGTTCCATGAGCGTGGGAATCAGTTCGGGTGTAACCGACTTACGCTCGCCGACAATCAGAGCGGAGTGCAAGCCGAGTGAAGCAACGAAATCCCCCGGCTGAAACTTCCAGTCGGGGTAGGGGCAGTCAATGATCTCGAAGCCAAAGGCGATCCACTCACAGGCATCGAGCGCGGCGGCGGCATCCAAACCTTCCGTGATCGGCCGTTTCAGGCCGAACATGATTTCCGGTTCGATCTTCAGCGAGCGCGCCTTGGGTAGCGCGATCTCGGCGGAATTGGCGTTGGCGTAGTGCACGGTGTCGTCGTACATATGCGCCCAGACCAGCGTCTCCAGCTTGAGGATGCGCCACATGGCCTTATTCGCGAACCCCACCTTGCGTCCGGCGGCCTTGTGCCCAGCCTGTTCGCGCAGCCGCTTGATCTCCCATTCGACGGCGTAGCAGGCGTCAAGATCGAACCCTCGTGCACAGGGTGGAACCGCGACCATCTGGCCGGTTTGGTGGGCGGAGAGGAGTTCGCGCGCAACGGAAGCGATATCAGCGGTCGTCACTGTCTTGGTTTGCTCAGCGGTCATCTCGTTCTCGGGCATCTTGGAGACGCAGCCGGTGCGGACTTCAGCCAGCAGCTTGGTGCAGGCGTAGATGGTGCGGGTGTGCGGCATCGGCACTTTCAGGCGCTCTCCCAGTTCGACGACCGCGGCCACAATGGCCTCCAGCTCAAGCGGACGTCCGGCTTCGAGGTCCTGCAGCATGGAGGTTTTGTGTTCGCCGACCCTGGCGGCGCCGGCGATTCGCTGTTCGATGGTGATCGGCAATTCGAAGCCGAGCTTGGCGCCCAGGGCTTCGGTCTCGCGCATGATCTCGCGGACGATTGGTGCAACCTCGGGATGAAACGCCATCTGCACCAGGGTGGCGCCAGTGAGGGCGCTGATGGGATTGAAGACGACATTGCCGAGAATCTTGACCCAGATTTCCCGGCGGATGTGAGTGGTGACGGGGCAGCGCAGCCCGGAGGCGACCAGCGCTGCGGCAATCTTCCGGCAACGGTCGGAGCGGGTGCCGTCGGGCTCGCCGAGCGAGACGCGGCTGCCTTCCGTGTGGCGAATGACGCCGGGCTCGATGACATGCGTCGCGAAATAGATGATCGAGCCGACTACCTGCTGGGCGGGAATGGCGGCAGAAACCGCGCCGCCGGGATCGATCGTTTCCAGCCGGATCCCTTTCAACTCGCCGCCGGTACCCTGGAAATACCACCACGGAATTCCGTTTTGCGTGCTGACCACGGTGGTGTCCGGCCCCATGACGCTCTTCAGTTGCGGCACAAGCTGCGCCAGGCTGTGCGCTTTCACGGTCAGAAACAGGACATCGACGGGACCAACCTGGTCGAGATTAGCGGTAAGGTTGGGGCGCGCTTCGAAATCGCCGTCCACGCTTTGCACGCGCACGCCGCGCTCCTGGATCGCCTGCAGTTGCCGTCCGCGTGCGAAGAGCGTGACGTCCAGCCCGGCGCGGGCCATCTTGGCGCCCATGTAAGCTCCGACCGCGCCGGCGCCGGCAATCAGGAACTTCATGCCACGTGCTCCTTGTTGCCGCACAACGTCTGCGCGACGATCCGGCGCTGGATCTTGCCGGTCGCAGTGCGCGGAATGCTCTCCACGATGAAAATCTTCTTGGGACACTCGAAGTGCGCCAGGCGCTCGCGGCAGAACTTCAGCAGGTCGGCTTCGGTGTAGCCTTGGCGCAAGACCACGGCAGCGGCGACCTCTTCGCCCAGCGAGGGGTGGGGCATGCCGAAGGCGACCGCCTCGGCCACGGCGGGATGTTCGGCCAGCACCTCGTCAACATGTCGTGGCGCGACCTTTTCGCCGGCGCGGTTGATGAGCTCCTTGATCCGCCCGGAGATATGCAGGTAGCCGTCGGGATCGAGCCAGCCCTCGTCGCCGGTGCGGAACCAGCCGTTGCTGAACGCCAGCTTGTTCTCCGCCGGATTGTTCTCGTACCCGCTGAACACGTTGGGACCCTTGATGACCACCTCGGCGCGTTCGCCTTGGGGGCGATGATTGCCCAGCGCATCCATGATGCTGATCTGCAGTCCAGTGGGCAATCCCACGGAGCCGGCTTTGCGCGGCGCGGGAGGCAGAGGGTTGGAGGCCATCTGGTGGGCGGCCTCGGTCATGCCATAGGCTTCCAGGACCGGCACGCCAAACACTTCTTCCATCTTGCGCATCATCTCGGGCGCCAGCGGCGCGCTGGCGGAGCGCACGAAGCGCAGCGAACCGCCGTCGCTGGGGCGCTCGTTGCTGCGCGCCCGGCCTGCGACCACGTGATGGATGGTGGGCACGGCGGTGTACCAGGTGACGCGGTACTGCCGCACCAGGCGCCAGAACATCAACGGATTTACGCCGGTGGGCGCGACTACGGTGCCACCGGAGAGCAGCGTCGCCAGCGTCGAGGCGACAATGCCATGCACGTGAAACAGCGGCATGAAGCAGAGGGAAACGTCGTCGGGCGTGAGCGCGTAGGTTTGGACGATACTTTTCGTCGACTGCGCCAGGTTACGATGCTGCAACGGCACGCGCTTGGGACGGCCCGTGCTTCCGCTGGTGTGCAGCACCAGCGCGATGTCGTCGGCGGTGGGCGCGACTGTCCAGGGCTTGGGTGAAATGCCCTGCAGGTGGACTGTGCCCTTCTCATCGAGCACCACCGGCAGGATCGGGATGCCGAGATCGGCGGCCGCCGGACCCGCTTCGCCATCTTTCGGGCTGCAGATCAACACGCGCGCGGAGGTGTCCTCCAGGTAAAAAGCAAATTCCTGATACTTGTAAGTCGGATTCATGGGCGCGGCGGTGCCGGCGACGGAGGCCGCCAGGAAACTCACAATGGCCGGCAACCCGTTGGACAAGGCAATGGCCACGCGGCCGCCGCGGCGAATTCCCGCCGCCGCCAGGGTGTCGGCCATGGTCAGGACCTGCTCGCGCAGCGATCCGTAGGTGACCCGCGCCCCGCTCTCCGGAATGATGATGGCGGTCCGTTCTGCGGGCGCTACGTGGATGGCGTCCAAAACTGTGGCTACCGACCGCATTCGTGGTTGGTTCTCCGATCCTGTGGGCGCGCCGGCGATCCTTGCGCGTGCACCTTTGATGCGGGAGAGGTGAGCAGAGATTGCAAAATTGAGGCCGGTACGGAAGTGATTTTATTGGGACTGACCTGAAATGAAATTCGAAAAGAAGAAATGGTGGTGGCCTCGAGAGTCGAAATATTTCGGTTGTTGATACGACGTAACTTGCTGGTTTTTTCGAAGTGCCAGAAGGCCATGCGGTCGCCCCTGCTGAGTACTGATTCGTCGCCCCACGAGTCCGCTGCCACGCCAGTATCATCGAATTGGTTTCGGAGGGACGCGATGAAGTATGCACATCTGGGCAAGACAGGATTGATTGTGTCAAGGCTCTCATTCGGCGTCATGACGTTTGGCAAGGCCACGGCGGACGATCCGATGGCCTCGGTTTGGAAGACCGGCCAGGAGCAGGCCAGCGCGCTGATCGAGTGCGCGCTCGACGCCGGCATCAATTTCTTCGACACGGCCGACATGTATGCCGGCGGTCAGTCGGAGGAGATGCTGGGACGCGCGCTCGGCCAGCGCCGCAAGGACGTCATCATCTCGACCAAGATCGGCTTCCGTTCGGGCGATGCCGTGACGCGTGCGGGCGCATCCTGCGGGTACATCCTGTCGGCGGCCGAGGCCTGCCTGCGACGGTTGGGCACCGACTACCTCGATCTGCTTTCCATTCATAAGCCCGACCCATTCACACCGGAAGAAGAGACGGCGCGCGCGCTCGACAACCTGGTGCAGCGCGGCCTGGTCCGCTACGTCGGGTACTCCAACCTGTCGGCGTGGCAGGCGGCGAAATTCCGCGGGATCCAGGAGAAGTACGGCTGGGCGCCGTTCGTCGCGGCGCAAATGTACTACTCACTGGTGGGGCGCGATATCGAACACGAGGTCGTACCCTTCTGCCACGACGCGGGCATCGGGATCGTAGTGTGGAGTCCGCTGGCGAGCGGGTTCCTGAGCGGACGGTATACGCGCCAGGATCCGACCGGCGGCGGCGGGCGTATCGCTCAGTCCAACTTCCTGCCTGTCGACGTGGAGCGTGGTTACGCCTTGATCGAGCGCATGAAGAAGATCGCCGCAGGACATCGTGCTACCGTCGCGCAGGTCGCGCTGGCCTGGATGCTGGCAAAGCCGTTCGTGAGCACGATCTTGTTGGGGGCGAGCAAGACGGCGCAACTGGAGGACAATCTCGGGGCACTGAACGTAACCTTAGACGCGACCGAATTAGCGGAACTGGACACGATGACGGCACCGGCGCCGCTCTATCCGGGGTGGTTCCAGGCGGCCACGCGGGACGAGGTCTCTACCAAGGCCCTCGCCGGAGAGACACCGGTGCCACAAAAGGCGGCATAGACAGCGCTCACCAGCAGGCCAAAGAGTTAATCAGGCCGCGTCACGTCGTCTGCAGTGCTCGTCAAAGGAGATGAACGATATGCAAAAAATCGCCCCATTCTTGTGGTTCGATGGCAAAGCTGAGGAAGCTGCGAATGTCTACACTTCTATTTTCAAGAACTCGAAAATTGCCAGCATCAGCCGTTGTGGAGAAGCAGGGCCGGGACCGAAGGGAACGGTATTGTCGGTGACCTTCGAGCTCGATGGGCAAGATTTCATGGCCTTAAACGGCGGCCCACAATTCACTTTCACGCCGGCCATATCGTTCTTCGTGAACTGCGCGACGCAGCAAGAAGTGGATGAGCTGTGGGAGAAGCTTTCTGCCGGCGGAGAAAAAAGCAGATGCGGCTGGCTGAAAGACAAGTATGGCGTCTCCTGGCAAATCATCCCTACCGCTTTGGGCAAGCTGATGAATGACCCTGATCCGAAAAAAGCGAATCGAGTTATCAGGGCAATGCTTGCGATGGACAAAATTGACATCCAACACTTACAGCAGGCGTATCGGCAGCCATGAAGCAGGGAGGGTGGGAGTCGGCCAAGCAGTGCTGTTGTATCTGAAACATTGCGACACAGGCAATTCACACACCGCGACAAGAACAAAAGGAGACCAAGGACCATGGAAACAAAGCCCACGTACGAACAAGCACAACTACACCTGCAAATTTACGAGATGCGCCGCGAGGCCCGACTGCGGCAGGCGCGCGAGTGGTTTTTCAAGAACTACTTCGCGGACAGCTTTGACGATGGCATGCGAATCGCGCCCCCCGGAACGGAAGCGGGCGCGTTCGTCATGATGGTGTTCAGTTATTGGGAGCAAGCCTGCGCGTTGCTCAATTATGGATTGCTCCACGAAGACCTTTTCTTTGAGACGAGCGGCGAGTTTTTCGGAGTGTGGGAACGCGTCAAACCCGGTATCCAGCAGGGCCGGGAGCGTTTCGCGAATAAGCAGTTCCTCGCACACTTGGAAAAAGCTGCCAACCGCTATGAAACCTGGATTGAGCGCCGTTCACCGGGTCACGTCGCCGCGATGCGCCGGTTTGCGCAGCAAATGCGCGATCAACTGGGGAAAGCGGCATAAGACCTGAGGTTCGGGCTCGAGCCTGAATCGCGACTGAGCCTGCGGCCGCTGGGTGCGTGCAATACGCTCCTGGCGGCGCAGGTTCAGATTTATGAGTAAGTTCCCCCCGAAATGATTAGCGAAACATTCGTACGTCGAACTCAAACCGCCGCTTCGCATGAAACTTAACTGCTGGGAGGTTCGGGTGGGCAGGATTCAGCAGAATATTCCAGTCGCCTCGAATGGCTGCGGAAGGGACGAGCAGCCCGACCGTTTGTCCAGCGCGGATCCACTTGTCTCCAAAGCGGCGCAGAGATTCGTCTCTCGTGCGATGCCAACCGTCGGGCAGTTCCTTGAGCTCCAGGCGTTCGATCCCGAGCGCATCGGGGATGTCTCCTTCGATGAATGCGAGATCAGCCGGTAGGAGATTCGGTTCCAGATTCACGAAGGTCTCGACGGCTGCGAGTGCGAGTGAGGTTGAGGCGTACACCGCCGGCACGCCACGGCTGCTCCAACGTCCGCCATAGAGCCGCGCTCCTTCACCGTTGGCGGCAGCGGCGGCATAGCGTTCGCGGCAGATTCTCCAGAACCGCATCAGCTATAAACGCCATAAGCGATACGGCCGAGTACATCCTCCACAGCTCGGGCGCCGAGATCGGTGTCGAGCTGGTCCAACGGCCGTTCGCCTCCGAGGGCCCGGTTGGCGGTGCCCAGCCACTTGACTGCGGTCTCTTCGCTTCCGATCATCTCGATGGCATTGGCGTAGACACGCGCCAGCCGGACTGTCCGGTCCGATTCAGCAGCGGTCAAGCGGGAATGCTGGCTGAGGCGGCGAGTCAGCGTGCGCTGCGGAATTCCCAGCTTTCGCGACAGAACGGTATTGCCGACATGAAGCTTCTCCGCAAGCGCGACAACGGAATTTGCGGGTAGCCCCTTGCGCACCAGTTGGGCCAGCTCGCCCGGGCTCTTGACCACTCGGCCGAGCACCTTTCGGCCGCCCAGAACCTCGGCAATTGCTTCCGTCTCCATCACTGGCCTCCTGGCTATTCATCTGACGCCATTTGGCCAACGGGTGCAATTGGCCCGACCTATTGACTGTTTTAGTTAAAATAGCTAAACTAGATAGAGTACGTTTGTGCGGAGGAGTCCATGGCGGTTCGGAGGAGCAAACGTGCGGCGCCTCAAGCGGCACGGTTCGTCGCTGGCAGGACTTCGTCGTTCACCGCCAGCGAGGCGAAAAATGAGTTTGCTCGAATGCTTGAAAAAGCCATTCAGGGGAATTTGGTCGTAATCACAAAACACAATGCTCCGAAGGCAGTCTTGATGTCCATGGACGAGTTCAATCTTTTGTCGCCCGAATCGAGGATTAATACTCTGACCGCTGAATTCGATTCGCTTCTGGCGCAAATGCAGAGTCGCAGGGCGCGAAATGCCATGGAAGCCGCCTTCCATGCTTCCCCTAGAGAACTTGGAAGGGCAGCGTTAGCGGCCGCCCGGAAACGTGGCTGATCCGTCTCAAATTCCCCGCTTATACGTATTGGCTGGCGCCAATGGAGCTGGTAAGAGCAGCATCGTGGGCGCCATGTTCGTCGAAAAAGGAGTCAACTATTTCAATCCCGATGAGGCGACACGGCTCATTGAATCAGCCAACCCCGGCATTCCAAGGGCCGAGGCGAACAGCCAGGCTTGGTATGAGGGCAAAAGATTGCTGGAGCGGGCCATTGCAGAGAGACTTGATTTCGCATTTGAAACAACTCTCGGCGGAAGAACGATCACAGCGCTGTTGGAAAAGGCGCTACGTGAAGGATTCGAGGTCAGGATCTGGTATGTCGGTCTTAACAGTCCAGAGCTTCATATTGCGCGTGTTCGTTCCAGGGTCCAGAGGGGTGGGCACGACATCCCTGAACAGAGAATCCGACAGCGATACATCCAGAGCCGGCTCAATCTGATTCAGCTACTTCCCAAGCTGACCGAACTCTTGCTTTATGACAATTCCGAGGACGCCGATCCGATGAAAGGGCAAACGCCAGAACCAAAGTTGATTGTTCATCTCACGCACGGCAAGATCCCTGAATCCTGCGATTTGACCAGCGTTCCAGAATGGGCAAAATCGATTGTGGCTGCTGCTCTCAAATTACAGTCCTAGGATAGGGAAGTGCTTCAGCGTTGCGGGCCGGAGCCGGCCGCAGGCTGCTGACAGGTTTTGCATAAATCAACGAATGAGGTTGGTGGAGGCGGCGGGAGTTGAACCCGCGTCCGAAGGTGTCACTGGCAGAGAGCCTACATACTTATTCGCGTTCCTGCTTCCCACTCAAGGGAAACGTTCGCCGCCCGCGGTCAGAACACGACAAGAAACGCAGGCCGCTAGCCCTGGTTCTCGCATCCGCGCTCGGGCCGCACGCGGAAGCCAGCCTACTGTGCGACGCCCTTTCACGGCCCGTAGGCGAAGCCGCGGAGGACGGCTACTTAACTAATTAAGCAGCGTATGCCAGTGTTTGGTTGGCAATTATTGGTTTTGCACGCGATTACGGGTGTGTGCACCCCGGTATGCCTCTCTACCGCAAGCATCTCCGTCGAAGCCGTGACGCCCCCATTCGGTGATATGCGGCAGATCCCTTGCTTGCCGTCCGTCGTGATGGCCCTGAGGCCAGGCGGAAGGCCGTTGACAAGGGTTCTGCTGTCAAAGAGCTACTTCTAATTATGGCAGCAAGCGGTGGGAAGTCAAATTACTTGATAATCCGCTGGCGCCGGTGGATTTTGCGAACACGGCAGTCCGTAGACCGTGGCCGGTTGTCCCGGAGAACGACAGCGAAGTACCTTCTACCAAATAGGACTAACGACGGCCCTTACCCGTCCCTACCTCAGAATCAGGATTTTTCGATTTCACGGAACCCGCGCGCAATGCCCGCTCATCCAACGTCTGTGCCCAGCGACTGCATCCCCTTTACGGCGATTCCTCACACTTCGCAGCTCTTCCGGGATTTCCTCTACGACTTCGAGCGGGTACAGCGCTTCTATTCCTACCCACCGCGGCAGCGCGACTGGCTCCCCAAGGTGGCCGGCTCGCTGCACTATGACCAGCGGCGGCGCGACGCCGTGGCAGCCATCCTGGAGCGGCAGAACCGCGCCGTTGGCGCTTCCGAGCAGACGCTGGCCAGCATCCAACGCCTGCGCACCGGGGCTGCGGCTGCGGTCACCGGACAACAGGTTGCATTGTTCGGCGGGCCTTTGTTTTCCTTGTTGAAGGCGCTGACGGCAGTGTGTATCGCCGAGCAAGCGCGCGCTCAAGGCGTAGATTGTGTCCCGGTGTTCTGGCTCGCCACCGAAGACCATGACCTCGTCGAGGTCAACCACACCACCCTGTTCACGGCGGAAGGGGAGCGGGAGAAGCTGATCACGGAGTCCCAGGGGGCGCCGAATGCCCCCATCAGCGATGTCCGCTTGGGGCCGGAAATTGAAGCGGTAGTGGCACGCGCCGCGGAACTGCTTGGCGATACCGACATCGCTGGCCTGTTGAAGACCGCCTATCGTTCCGGGGAAACTCTGGGCAGCGCTTTCGCCAAGTTGTTTGCGGCATTGTTCGGCGAATTCGGAGTGATTCTGCTTGATGCCTCCGATCCGGAGCTGCACGCCATCGCTCAGCCGGTTTACCGCGCCGCTGTTCTCGGAGCGGAGGAAATCGACAACGCGTTGCTGGCGCGCGGCAAGGAACTGCGGGCAGCCGGGTATCACGAGCAGGTGAAGGTCACCCCGGCGACCACGCTGCTGTTTGAAAAACGCCAAGGCACGCGCGAGGTCATCCACCGACGCAATGGCGGCTTTGTCGTCGGGCACGATGTGATTTCACGAGACGATTTGCTGGCACAGATCGCCGCCGAGCCGCAGCGCTTCAGCGCCAACGTCCTGCTCCGCCCGGTGGTGCAGGATTACCTGCTGCCCACGATCGCTTATACCGGGGGTCCGGCCGAGGTGGCTTACTTCGCGCAGACGGCGGTGGTGTACGAAGAAGTGCTTGGCCGCACCACGCCCGTCCTCCCGCGCTTTAGCGCCACCCTGCTGGATGCGCGCGCGCAGCGCTTATTCGGCAAGTACCACGCCAGCCTGACGGATCTGTTCCATGGGCCGGAGGTTTTCCGCGAGCTGCTGGCGCTGCGCAGCATCCCCGGCGAACTGGGCAGCGAGTTCAAAGAGGGCGAAGAAGCGGTGATGGCATCGTTGGGCAAGATTCGCGCCTTACTGGAAAAGCTCGACCCCACGCTGGTGGAAGCCGCGGGCCGCGCCGGTTCGAAGATGCTCTACCAATTGCGCCGGCTGCAAGCCCGCGCCGGCAAAGCACAACTGCGTCGCAACCGGGAGGTCGGCGACCATGCCGACTGGCTCAGCTCGGTGTTGTTCCCCAACAAGAATCTCCAGGAGCGCGAGATCGCCGGCGTTTCCTTGCTTGCGCGCCACGGCCGCCAGTTGCTGCACACCCTCTACCAGGCAGCGCAATCCGACTGTGCCGACCACCAGGTCATTCATGTGTGATTTGCGAAGCATGATCCGCGAAGGGAAGAACGGTGGCGCTCACATCCCTTTTTTTTCAATCAGGCGGGCGGTGAGCACCACGCCATCGCGGTCGTTGTGCAGCTTGATGGGGAAGACGAGCACGTTCCAGGTCCAGCGCGCCGATTTCCGCGGCAGGTTGGGAAGCCCACGAAAACCGCGGTCGATGTAGGTTTCGCGGGTATCGGCGACGGTCCGGATGATTTCGCGCCAGTCCTCGCCCGCCTCGGGGAATTCCTCGAACTTGTTCTTGCCGACAAAGTACGGCAGCTTCTTTTCGAACAGCTTGGCAAAATAATCGTTGACGTAGAGCCAGTTGCCGTCGCGGTCCAGGACCTCCATCACCACGTCATCCCCCATGGCCTCGGAAATGCGCCGGTAGTAGAAGTCGCGCGCGTCCACCACCACGGGCTTGCCGCGGCGCTTGGCTTCAAAGCTGCGCAGCGCGCCCAGCAGGTCATCCACCGAGCTGTGGCCCTTGAGCAGGTGGATATCGGCAATCCCGCCGAATTTCCGCTCCAGGGTGGCGGACAAAATGATGATCGGAACCTGGGGACGCTTCTGGCGCAGCGAATCGGCGACGTCGGTGCCAAACTTGCCCGCGCCGAGGTGGTAGTCGAGCACGGCGATGTCAATGTCACTCAGTTTTTGCTCCGCTTCCTCGATCGAAGACGCGGTGACGACGCTGTAACCCTTCTGCCGAAGAATGGTCGAGCGCAGGACAAGATTGTCCTCCAGATCGTCGAGCAGGAGGACGCGGATCGGTTTGCTCGCCTTGCCGGTCGCCGTAGTGACGTCAGCCATAGTTTTAGGCCGTACATCATACGTGATGCGGCAGAAAGCCCCTAGGAATTAGGCAATAAGGTGGTGTCCTAATTTGGAGGACATTACCGGCAATCAGCGTTACGCGCAGCACCCTGAGGTGAAGGCTTACTTCTTTCCCTCCCTGGGCGCGGCGGTTCCTGCAGGACGAACGGCGCGGACCGCTTTCGACAAGTCCGGCAGCTTATTGAACACGGCGACGCAACGCAGCCACTGCTTGTTGTCGATGGCAGGGTAGCCGCTCACCGTTTTGCCCGCCTCGACGTCGTTGGGAATTCCGCTTTGCGCGGTGGCGATCACTCCGTCGCCGAGCTTGCAATGTCCGGCGACGCCCACCTGCCCGGCTAGAATGACGTTGTTGCCGACGACCGTGGATCCTGCCAGCCCTGCCTGTGCGCACAGCAGCGAGTTCTCGCCGACCTCGGAGGCGTGCCCAACCTGCACCAAATTGTCGATCTTGGCGCCGCGCCGGATTCGCGTCTCGCCCACGCTGGCGCGGTCCACGCAGGCGTTGGCCTGCACTTCGACATCGTCTTCCAGCACCGCCGGCCCGGACTGCACAATCTTGTGCCAGCCGCCATCGCCATTCTTGGCGAATCCGAATCCGTCCGCGCCGATGATGGCGCCATTCTGCAGGATGACGTTGTCGCCGAGGCGGCAGAACTCGCGCACCACGGCATGGGCGTGGGCAAAGAAGTTGTCGCCAATACGCGCCCCGCGATAGATCACCACGTGCGGCAGCAGCACGCAGTGACGGCCGATCTCGACATCTTCCTCGACCACGGCGTAGGGTCCGATCGCGGCGTGCTTGCCGATTTTCGCCGATGGGTGCACCACCGCCGTGGAGTGAATCCCGATGGAATAGCGCGGCGGGTGATAAAACAACTCGATGGCGCGCGCAAATACGAGGTACGGATTGGCGCAGCGCAGGGTGGCGGCGGCGATGGCGGGGAAGTCGTCGCTGACAATCACCGCCGACGCCCGCGTGACGCGCGCGGCGGCCGCGTACTTGGGATTGGCGACGAAGGTAAGGTGTCCGGGAGCGGCTTCCTCGATACCCGCCACGCCGGTGATTTCCACGTCGTCACCGTCGAGACGAGCCCCTAGTGTGGCGGCGATGTTGGAAAGTTTCATAGGATCGTTGCCCAGATTGTAGCTTACGAGCTGAATTGCCGGCGTCGGGAAGCGAGCGGGAGCTTTACTCGGTGAACATGGGCACCTGGCGCACGTCGGCGGCGGCGGCACGGCGGCGTCCCGCAGCGGCGCCGATCACCGCCAGGACCGTCAATTGCGACAGCGCACTCCGCGGCACGAAGATGCGCTGCGTGTTGGAACGCGTGTCGGGTGGATTGATGAGGTAGCCATCCGGCCCGACCAAGGTGAGATCGTTGGGCATCATGCCTTCCATGACCTCGTTGTCGCGGAAGCGCAGGCGTACCCACAGTCCCTCGGTGCGCGGGCGCGTGGTGAAGGTCTTGCGCAGCGAATCGGGCTCGCCGAATTCGCGCACGAAGTAAATCCCCTTGATGTCCTTCAAATCGATGGCAACAACGTTGCCGGAGGTATTCAGGATTTCGACCTTGCCGTCGGCGATGAAGTTGTTGGGTGACACGTAGCCGCTGATGGTGTCGCGATTGAGCTTACGCACCACGACTTTCTTGTGGGTTGAAGGCATACCATCCGCCAGCGACGCGCCAACTGCAACGCATCAGCCGGAACTTAATTTTCGCACTTTTCCGGGTCGGAAACCGAGTTAACAACACAGAGAGTAGCCAAGGGATCAACGTTTGTGTTATTGTCGGTGGTTCGCGGCGGTGTAGCTACGCTCGTAAGTGCCACGTAACGCGCCACTTACAGTCGAAACCTGGTCCCGGGTTGCTCCCCGCGTGGAACAGCTTCCAAGAGCACGATGGCCGACTACATCTACACCATGGAGACCCGGCTCACGCCGGAGCAGCAGCGTGCCGTGAGCCTGGTCCAGGATGTCGCCCGCAATCAGGAGACGAACGTTTACCTGACCGGCGGGACCATCCGCGACATCATCTCCGGCTTTCCCATCCGCGACCTCGACCTCACTGTTCAAGGAAATGCGCTGAAGCTGCAGAAGGACCTGGAGAAAGCCGGCGCCATCGTCGAGGGCGTGGACGACGACACCAAGACGCTGTACGTGCTGTTCGCCGCCAACGTGCGCGGAGAAATCGGCATGGCGTACTCGGCGGTCTATGAGAAGCCGGGCAAACCTCCGCGCGTCGTGCCGGCGACGATTACCGAAGACCTGCGCCGCCGCGACTTCACCGTCAACGCGATGGCGCTGTCGCTGAACCCGGGCTCGCGCGGGCTGCTGCTCGATCCCTTCAATGGCGTGGCCGACATCGAGGCCAAGGTCATCCGCATCCTGCACAACTACGCCTTTCTGGAAGAACCCTCGCGGCTGATTCGCGCCACCCGTTTCACGCATCGCTTCCACTGGCCGCTGGAGGAACGCACCCAGGCCCGCTACGACGCCGCCAAAGAAAACAATTACCTCGAGTACATCACCGACCGCGCCATCGGGCAGGAGATTGAGGCGCTGGCCTACGAAGAAGACCCGCTGCATATCCTGCGTGCACTGGAGAAAGAAGGCTGGCTGGCGGTCCTTAACTCGCGCTGGGCAGTCGCCAAGGTGGACGCGGCCGGTCTGTCGCAGTTGTTGAAGACGCGGCAGCAGATGATGCAGTTCGGCTACAACGTGGACATGGCGCCGGCCGTCATGTACTTCCTTACGCGTCGGCTCAGCGATGCCGACATTCGCGACATGCAGAAGCTGATCCCGCGGCGGCACTTTTTGGAAACCTGGCGCAACCTGGATGACGACGCCGCCAAACTGGCAAAACGGCTCACTGGCAAGGAAGCGGCCACACCTTCGCGCACCTGGCACTTGCTGTCGGAGGCCAAGCCGGAGACCATCCTGTTCCTCGACGCCACGGCGCGCCAACAGGCGGTCGCGCAGAAGATCAAGAATTTCTTCGGCAAATGGCGGCAGGTACGCCAAAAGCTCCCGCTGCCCGAGATGGCGGAGTTGCGCATCACGCCGCAGTTGCCGGCTTATCCCCAGATCGAGCAGGAAGCGTTCCTGCTGCTGCTCGACGGCAAGCTGCGGTCGCGCACTGAGATTCTGAAATTTCTCAAGCCCTACGCGCCTCCACCACCACCTCCGCCTCCTCCACCCAGGAAGGGCAAGGGAGCAAAGGCCGACGCCGCCGCTCCCACGCCGGCCGCGGCAGCGGCGACGCCGGGCAAGAAGGGAAAGGGCAAAGGAAAGGCAGCAATTGCGCCTGCGCCCGCAGCCACGGTGAAAGTCGAAAAGCCGGCGGAAAAACCGCCCGCCAAAGCCGCCAAGCCGGCGCCCCCACCTCCCCAGCCGCAGCCCAAGAAATCCGCGCCGAAGAAAAAGCCGGCGCCCGCGAAAAAGGACAAGATAAGGAAGAGGTAGGAATATTTTCATTTTGCCGGCTCCTCAACCGGTCGTCCCCGCGCCGGCTGAATTTCCGCCGCGTTTTCCACATCGCGAAATTCTTCCCAGGAGCAGTTCCCACCCATAGAATTGAACTAGGCTCATGTCTGAATTCGTTCACCTCCATCTTCATACCGATTACTCCCTGCTCGACGGCGCCTGCGACATAGACAAGCATTTGTTCCACAAACGGAACACTGTCACAAGCGACTGTGACGACACCGGTAAAGCGAACCCTGTCAGAGAGATGTCCCCGCGGTGCCAGGCTCCCATTCTGGCAAATCCGTTTTTTAGAACAAAACTCGCTTAGTGCTCCACAAATGTCATCCAGTCCCATACGCTCCTGCACAATTGTGCGCAACACAGTTTACAAAAAGGGGCTCTGCGCAGGAATCTGAAAAACTCGTGGATTTACTGGATTCCAGAGTAGCGGTTTGGCGGTACGCTCGGCGGGATGAGCGACAGTGAGTGGACGAAGATTCTGGGGTGGCCGGGTTACCGCGTCTATCGAAGCGA